>JANPIQ010000067.1:0-6353 GCA_031425075.1 Sphingomonadales bacterium | reverse complement strand
GCGGTGGCGGAGGTGGCGGAGGTGGCGGAGGCGGCGGTGGCGGTGGCGGAGGTGGTGGAGGTGGCGGAGGCGGAGGAGGAGGTGGAGGCGGCGGAGGTGGAGGTGGAGGCGGCGGAGGAGGTGGCGGCGGAGGAGGCGGCGGAGGAGGCGGTGGCGGTGGTGGGCTCACCGGCGGCGAGGTTGGCGGTGACGCAGGCGGGCTTGCTGGTGGCGAGGTTGGCGGTGACGAAGGCGGGCTCACCGGCGGCGAGGTGGGCGGTGACGAGGGCGGACTCACCGGTGGCGAAGACGGGGGACTTACCGGGGGAGAGGCAGGAGGTGACGAGGGCGGACTCACCGGTGGCGAAGACGGGGGACTAGTGGGTGGCGAAGACGGCGGACTGGCTGGCGGCGACGCAGGCGGCGAAGATGGCGGACTTGCCGGCGGAGAGGCCGGAGGCGACGACGGTGGACTCACCGGCGGCGAAGATGGCGGGCTTGTGGGTGGCGAAGACGGCGGAGAGGCCGGAGGCGAAGATGGCGGACTCACCGGCGGCGAAGATGGCGGGCTTGTGGGTGGCGAAGACGGCGGACTGCCAGGGGGCGACGCAGGCGGCGAAGACGGTGGCGACGCTGGCGGTGACGTTGCAGGTGGTGACGTTGCTGGTGGTGAAGTTGCAGGTGGTGACGTTGCAGGCGGTGAGGTCGGAGGCGAATTGGCCGGCGGTGAAGGCGGACTTGGCAAATCGGCGAATGCCAACTGCGTTCGCACCAGCGTGCCTTCATCGTCGCGATCGTCGTCGGATCTGGAGGCAACGGCATCTTCTGCCGCCTGGCCGGTGCGCACGATTGCAGCGCCGCCAAAGTTCAGCCCCGGGTTCAGCCGGGTGGCATCGGCAAATGCCTGCCCGTCGGCTTGTCGGCTCGGCGGCGACGGTGCCGTGCCCGCAGCGACGACAATTTCGAACCCGGCGCGGCGCAGCGTCTGCGTGCGACCTTCTGCAGTCACGCTGAGCGGCCCGCCAAGGAGCAGCGCCGTCCGCACCTGCCCGTTGGCCTCGAGCGCAACAAACAGCCCGCCCACCGGAAGCGACAGCTGCACGCCCGCAATTGACAGTAGCGCTGGAGTCGTCCGGCTGCTGCCGGCGATCAGGCGCACCGCCCCAGAGGTCAGGGTCATGCGGAATTCGGCTTGAGCGCCGGCATAGCGTTCGATTGTCAATTCGCTGCCGGGTGCAAGAACGATTGATCCGCCATCGGACAGCATGATCTCAATGGTTTGTTCAGGCCCGGCGCGAAAGGTTTCTGCCGTTGCTTCCATCCGGTCGAGCCGCAGAACAACGCGGCTTTGCCCGTCACTGCGGACCATCGGCTTGTCGGCGATGTTGGCGGCCACTGGCATGGCGACCAGCGCAAACATCGATGCCGTCGCAAGCGACAATACGCGGACTCCAGAAGGCCTAGCGCGATGAATGCGAACAATGTGTTTCGACATGAGACCAGATCCTTGCATCAAAAACGGAAGCTGAAACCAAGCGAGCCCAGCGTATTGCGATAATCATAATTGGCGATGTTCGATTTGTTCCAGGTCTGCGATGCGCGCAGATCGAGCGTGCTGGTCGCGCCAAGCGGGATGCTCAGCCCTGCTTCGACTTCGAACCGATCCTCGTCACGTCGCCGCACCGGATCGATCAGCGGATCGGGCGCGCCGTAGTCGCTGCGGCGATAGGCAGCGGTCAGGCGTCCAAGCCAGCTGACCGCTCCTGATGGAGGCTTGATCGCCGTCACGAACCCCAGTTGCGTGCCATAGGTTGCGCGGCTCCAATATTCTTCCCGCGCTTCGACGCGCTCATAAATACCCGTAACGCTTAATCGGGTCCGCGGCGAAAGCGGCACCCCGATTTCCGCAACACCTGACCAATAGTCACCGGTCTGCTCCTCCGCGGTTGGCCGACGCTTTGAATTGTTGTAGTTGCGACGATCATAGGCGATCTGGCCCGTCACGGTTACACTGAGCGACGGTCGGGCAAGAAGCGCGATCCCGGCGCCGAACCCCGAAAAATAACGCGCTCCACCCAGCGCAAGGACCGTGCCGGTCACATAGGGCTTGACGAACCCGGTAGGCGCGATTTCTGGACCAGTAAATATTCGCGGCCCCAATCGGGCATTCAGGTAAGAAGCGTCGAGCTCGGTTGTTTCCAGATAATTCGTCTGCGCCACGTTCACATCCAGAACAAGATCGTTGCCCCGTTGCCCGCCCAGGCCGTAACGGGCCTCGATCGACGCATTTGCGGTTGCCGACAGATCCGAACCGCGCGGGATCGAAAGATCGTCGCCCGAAATCAGGATTGGAATTCCCCCTGGCCCTGTAATGCTGACGGAGGCAGGAGACCCGTTGGGATTCGTCTGGAAAGCAAGGCCTGCGCCAGCCGAGCCCGAAATGCCGAACCGGCCCAGCGCGCCTGACGCGCTGCGCAAGGCAATACGGGCACGCTGGCGCGCCTCCTCCGGCGCTTCCGGTGAGTTGACCGCGATCGTCAAGTAAGATCGCGCCAGATCGGGATTGCCGGCGCGGAGATAGAGCAGGCCGAGCTCAAGCTTGATATTGGCCAGATCGGGATTTGTTTGAAGCACCCGCTCGAGTGCCGCGATTGCGGCGGGCACATCGCCGCGTGCCGTCGCTTCGGCTGCGAACCGGAACGAGGCCTCGGCATCATCGGTCGCTATCTCCGGTTCAGGATCGGCTGATCGCGCCTCAGGTCCGGCACCAGGCTGCGCCAATGCTGCCCCGCCAAAGGGCGTCGCGACGCCGACAATCAGCAAGGCGATGAGATGACTGTCCTTCCACGCCCACCTAATTGTAGGAAGCCGACCTCGCATCACAATCATTGATCCCCCAAAACTCGGCTTTATTCTTCGCCTCATGGGGGTATGAATGAAAAAGACGTTGTTGCAATCCGTAAAAAGCGATTCACTTAACTGTGCCAAAGATAATCAGCACGATCTTTCGCCTTGCGCTAGTCATGCCGCTGTGGATCACGCCCGCGTTTGCGCGTACTGGCGCTGAAGAACTTGTTACAACTGCACGCGAACAAGCCGCACGCTGCGATTTCACCAGCGCGGTCGTGACAACGCGCGCGGCGCTCGCTGCTGCGGAAGGCCAATGGAAGCCCGGGGCGCCCGGATTTCTGATCATTCATCAGGATTTGGCCACCTACTTGAACAGTAGCTTTGGTGCTGCCGATGCGGAAGTTCATGCCCGTCGCGCCGTGAGCCTGGCAGCGACGCAGGACGAGAAGACCAAGGCGCTGGTCCTCCAAAATCTTGCCGTAGCGCTCGCCGCGCAAGGGCGTAATGCCGAAGCGGCCAAGGCATTTGACACCGTGGTATCAGTGCTCTCCGCAACAGCAGATCCCGTCGCAGCAGTGAACGCTGAGCTCGCCTATGGCGATTTTGAATATAATATCGGCAAGCCGACCAGCGGGCTTGCGCGCATCGAGCGGGCAGCGGCACGCGCCGGGTCGGGCGGCGTACCGACGGGTGTAGAAGTGAAGGTGCTGCTCCGCCTCGCTGATGCCTATCGCCGGGCGCTGCGGTTTAACGACGCGATTGCCGCCGCCGATAAGGCCGGGCAGATTCTCCGCAAAGCCGGGAGCGGTGTTGTGCCGCGGCTCGCGCTGGTCCGGGCTGCGATTGCTTACGAACAAGGTCGGCTGACCCGGGCATTGGCGATGATCGGAGACGTCGAAACGGCCAACGGAAGCTTCGACCCCTGCGATCCGACGCTGGCCATCGACATCGCACATCGCCGCGCAACGCTGCATATGATCCGTCGTGAACTTCCCGAGGCATCGGCCGCATTCACGGCTGCACTCGGCAAGTTGACCCCACTTCGGCTGACCGGCAACCCGCGGGGAGCGGAAATTACGTATGGGCTGGCTGTTGTTGCCGCAATGTCGCGTGACTTCGATCGGGCGGCCAGTCTGTTTGATGAGTCCGCCACGGCGTTCCGCCGGGTATATGGCGGCGATAGCGAAGCCGAAGCGCAGACTTATATCGAAAAGGCGTCGATGCTGGGTGACGCTGGCCGCGCCGGAGAGGGCGTTATCGCTGCGCAACGGGCGCTGGCACTGCTGGGCGGCCTGACCGAGCAGGCGCCGCTCGCCAAGGCTTATGCGCATGCCGCACTGGGCCTTGTTTCTCGGCAAGCCGGTGACACTGCGACTGCCCGACGTGAACTCAGCACCGCGCTTTCGCTGTTCGAGACGGCCCGCGGATCGGCATCGTTTGATCTCACCCCTGGTTTGTCCGCGTTGGGGGAAATCGCACTTTCCGATCGACGTCCCGAGGAGGCCGAAACCTTCCTGAAACGGGCAATGGCGATCCAGCAACGCTGGGGCGGTGCCAGCGCTTTGGCACTTGGAACAACGCTTTCACGGCTGTCTGCGGCGCGTGCAGCGCGCGGGGCTGCGACCGATGCTTTGGCGACCAGCGCGGAGGCTGTTGCAGTGCTGAAGCGCCGTCTGGCGATCGGTGAGGCGCGGCCTTGGAACGATGCCGAAATCGAGCGCCGCGCTGCGCGATTGATCCTGACACAGGACCTGTTGCTTTCAGCGGGCGCAATCGCACTCGGGAAGCCGACTGCGAACGGTTCGACGGTCGGTCGGGTGTTCGCGGTGTCGCAACTGGCGAATGCGGCAAGTACTGGCGCTGCGATTGCCCAGATGACGTCGCGGTTGCAATTGGCCAATCCCGGGCTTGCGATGCTTCTGGGGGAACGCAATGATCTGTCGTCCGAATGGCGGGCAATTCAGGATGAACTGATCGGCTCGCTGATCGGCAACGCGGCCTCGCAGGAGGATGACCGGCAAGACGCGATGCTCCGTCGGCAGAACGATATCGGCGTGCGGATCGCGGCGATCGACGAGCTGTTGGCGGCGGGCAACCCAAAGCTTGATTTGCTGCTCAAATCGAAGGCCGTCGATATTCCGGCGTTGCAGACGGCGTTGCGACCCGAGGAAGCCGCGTTGATCTTCACGATTGCCAAGGAAGGCAGCTATGCGGTTGTCGTCACGAAGTCGGCAGCGTCTGCCTATCGCACCGCGCTCACTGTCGAAGACGCCGAACGGCTGGTGACGCGGACCCGCGCAACGCTCGATCCCAGCCGGTGGACATCCGATGTGGTGCCGCCCTTTGACGCTGAAGCGGCGCATCGCCTTTACTCCGGTCTGGTGGCACCCGCGCTGCCGCTGCTCGAAGGCAAGACCACGCTGCTGATCGTGCCGGACGGTCCGCTGGCAAGCCTGCCATTTGCGGTTCTACAAACCACACCGCCGCCACCGATATCGGGCGATCCCGACGACTATAAGCGGCTGCCCTGGCTGATAAGACAGTTCGCGATCGTAAATTACCCTTCGGCTGCATCGATCGTCGCACTTCGCAGCGCCGAGCCCGGTGCGGTGCGGCGAAAAGCCATGTTAGGCGTCGGCGATCCCGTGTTCGCAGGAACCAGTCGCGCCGACGGGGCGCAACGTGGGGCCATCATGCGTGGCTTGGCCACAACGCGGCTGGGAAACGTTGCGCTGTTGCGGACGCTGGCGCCGCTTCCCGACACGCTGACCGAACTCAATCAAATGGCTGACGCACTGGGACGGTCAGACGCAAAGTTGCTGCTGGGCGAAGCGGCAAGCGAGTATAACGTCCGGCGGCTCCCACTTGACCAATTCGGGGTCGTGGTGTTTGCAACACATGCCCTCGTTGCAGGCGAGCTGTCGGGCTACGCCGAGCCTGCGCTCGTTCTCACACCGCCGGGTGTGGCAAGCACCGAAGATGACGGTTTGCTGTCGGCGAGCGAAGCAGCGTCGCTCAATCTGCAGGCGGACTGGGTTATTCTGTCGGCCTGCAACACTGCGGCCGGGGATGGATCGGCGCGGGCGGAACCCCTTTCGGGCCTGGCAAAATCATTTTTCTATGCAGGGGCCCGCTCGCTTCTCGTAACGCATTGGCCGGTCAATACTGAAGCCGCAGCCAAGCTGACGGTCGCTGCTGTTCAGGGTGCTGCGGCGGGATCGACCCCAGCCGCTGCACTTCGCGATGCCGAGTTGGACTTTATCGAGGATCGCGACGGTTCACTTCGAACGCATCCATTTTTTTGGGCGGCATTCGCGTTAATTGGCGGTTAGCCGCGTTGACCGTGCAGCTCGAACGCAGGGCACAGAACAAACGGTTGATCGTTCACGGCGACGCCAAACCGCCGGCCCAGCCCGATCGCCGCATCTCCAGTTTGTTGATCAAGGCGCAAGGATGGAAGGACGAGCTGATGCGCGATTCCGAGCTTACCGTCAGCAGCCTCGGCGCGCGCCACGGCGTGACAC
>JANPIQ010000066.1:0-6223 GCA_031425075.1 Sphingomonadales bacterium | reverse complement strand
CACCTGCTCGCCGACGCGAAGCACGCGGACCGAACGGGTTTCGGGTGCAGCAGCCATTACAACGTCCGCACGCGCTCCTCGACTTCGAAGGTTTCGAGGAAATCGCCCTTCTTGATGTCGGTCGTGGCTTCCAAGGTAACGCCGCACTCGAGGCCTGCGCGGACCTCGGCGACGTCGTCCTTGAACCGGCGCAGATTGCTGATCGAACCGGTGTAGATGATGACATCGTCGCGGGTGATGCGCGCGCGGAGATCCTTCTTGATGTAGCCATCGGTGACGAGCAGGCCTGCTGCCTTGCCATGTTTGCCCGCGGGGAAGACTTCGCGGATTTCGGCACGGCCAACGACCGTTTCGAAATATTCGGGCCCCAACTCACCGATCATGCCCGCACGGATATCATCGGTCAGATCGTAGATCACGTCGTAGTATTTGAGAGCAACTTTCTGGCGTTCGGCGATTTCCCTCGCCTTGGCGTTGGCGCGGACGTTGAAGCCCAGAATCGGTGCGCCGCTCGCGCCTGCCAGCGTGACATCGCTTTCGGTGATCCCGCCAACGCCTGCGTGGAGCACGCGGACCTTGATATCGTCATTGCCGATCTTGAGCAGCGCCGAAACGATGGCCTCGACCGAACCCTGCACATCGCCCTTGACGACAAGCGGATATTCGACCGCCTGCTTTTCCTTCAATGCCGAGAACATGGCTTCAAGGCTCGCAGGCCCTGTGCCGGTGCGCTTGGCGGTCGCAACCCCTGCGCGATACAATGCAACTTCGCGTGCGCGCGCTTCGTTTTCGACGACCGTGAGCGTGTCTCCGGCAGAAGGCACACCGCCCAGTCCCAGCACTTCGACCGGCATCGATGGCCCGGCCTCCTTGATCTGGCGACCCTTGTCATCGATCATCGCGCGGACGCGTCCGCTTTCGGCACCGACCACAAAGATATCGCCGACGCGCAACGTGCCGCGCTGAACGAGAATCGTCGCGACCGGACCGCGCCCCTTGTCGAGCTTGGCTTCGATCACCTTGCCCTCGGCAGCACGATCGGGGTTGGCCTTAAGCTCTGACAGTTCGGCCTGAAGCTGGATCTTTTCGACAAGCTGGTCGAGCCCGGTCTTCGCCTTGGCCGACACTTCAACTTCCTGGACATCGCCCGACAAGGATTCGACGATCACTTCATATTGAAGCAGCTGTTCGCGCACCTTTTTGGCGTCGGCCTCAGGCTTGTCGCTCTTGGTGATCGCAACGATCATCGGTACGCCAGCCGCCTTCACATGGTTGATGGCTTCGACGGTCTGCGGCTTGGGGCCATCATCGGCAGCGACCACAATGATCACGATATCGGTCACATTGGCGCCACGCGCGCGCATTTCGCTGAATGCTTCATGGCCCGGCGTGTCGAGGAATGTGATCTTCGACTTGTCTTTCATCGTCAGCTGATACGCGCCGATATGCTGCGTGATCCCGCCGGCTTCGCCCGCCACGACATCGGTGCCACGCAACGCATCGAGCAGCGATGTTTTCCCATGATCGACATGGCCCATGATCGTGACCACAGGCGAACGCGTCACCTGCATGTCATCGGCGTCGACATCGCTTTCATTCACGATATCGATATCCGAATCCGAAACGCGCACGATGTTATGGCCGAATTCGGTCACCAGCAATTCGGCGGTGTCCTGATCGATCGTGTCTCCCATCGCCGAGGGCACGCCCATTTTGAACAAGGCTTTCACAAGCGACGATCCGCGTTCGGCCATGCGATTGGCGAGTTCCTGGACCGAGATCGACTCAGGAACCTGAACGTCGCGCACCTGCTTGGCCGATGGCACACCCGATGCGTGCGACCGTTTGTCTTTTTCGCGGGCACGCTTGAGCGCGGCGAGCGATCGCGCCCGCGCGCCTTCGCCATCGTCGAGCGCACGCGTGACAGTGAGTTTTCCCGACTGGCGGCGATCGTCGGTGCGATTGCGGTTGGGGCGCTCAGGCTCGCGACGCGGCGGTGCGCCCGGACCTGGCCGGCGCAATCCGCGCTCTTCTTCAGGAGCCGCGGAAACGGCAGGGGCCGCGGGCGCTGCGGCGGCGCGCTCTTCGGCAAGCACAGCCAGCCGCGCCTGTTCTTCGGCAAGAACTCGATCGGCTTCGGCGCGCTCTTCTTCGGCCTTGCGGTTTTCTTCGGCACGACGCTTTTCGTCTTCGCCGGTGTCGATCTTGGCGCGATCTTCACGGCGGCGCGCTTCTTCAAGCGAAGAAAAGCGTGCTTCTTCGGCCTCGCGCAGCAGCTTGGTCTGCAATTCTAGCCGAGACAATTGCGGTTCGGGTGCCCGCGTGACTGGCACCGGAGCCGGAGGTGGGGGCGGAGGAGGAGGCGCAGTAACCGTTTCGACAGGCGCAGCTTCGGCTTCGCCAGGACGCAGGATACGGCGACGCTTCACTTCGACCACGACAGTGTTTGACCGTCCGTGGCTGAAGCTTTGCTTCACCTGGCCGGTTTCGACCGTCCGCTTGAGGCCCAGCGGTGCGCGCATGCCCAGTTTCGGTTTGTCCGTCGTTTCAGTCATATGTTACCCGATTAACCCTTCAGTCTGGCGCACATGTTCGCGCGCCGATGAACCTTCGTCTGCTGTTTCGCAAGCCGTGCTTGCTGAAATGACACCTTCGTAAGCGAGCCACCTGTCGAGCGCTTCGCCGATCCGTTTGGCTGCGCGATCATCGGCAATGCCGACGTGCACAGCATTTTCGCGGCCCAGCGCCTGCGAGATCAGGTCGCGACCGACCGGCAGCGTCACGCCGCGCCGGTCGCTGCCTTCCATGTCGGATCCGACCCGCCAGGCCTGATCAAGCTTGCGCGACCCGTCCTCACCCGCATCGGCGGCATGGAGCAGCATTGCGATCTTGCCCGCCCGGGCCGCTTCACCGATTCTGTCGCTGCCAAGCAGTAACGATCCCGCGCGCGAGTCCAGCCCCAGTCGGTTCAATGCATTGTCACGCAGCGCAGAACCAAGACGTTCGGCAAGATCGTCGGGCACACCGATATCGCCCGATTTGAATGATCGCGCCAGCGCTCCTTTTAATTTGCCCTTCGCAACGGCAATTTCAAGCGCCGCGCGACCAATACCCAGCCACGCGCCGCGACCCGGCGCGCGCGCGCGGACATCGGGCCAGACCTGACCTGCGTCATCGATCGCCAGCCGGTTGAGCGTGACACGCGGGCCACGCTCGCCAGTCACTATGCAGCGGCGTTCTGGCCCATCTGCTGAATCATGCGCGCACTCATTGGGCGGGGTCCGCATTGGCGTCTCCCTCATCCTCGAACCAATGTGCGCGTGCTGCCATGATGATTTCATTACCTGTTTGTTCGGACAGATTATAGTCCGAAAGTATTCCGCCCTTGGGTTCGGGCGAACCTGCCTTGCGGCGCGGATCGACACGCTTTTTCTGGACGAGTTCGTCGGTCGCGAGATCGGCAAGATCGTCAAGCGTCTTGATCCCTGCCTTGCCAAGCGTGACCATCATGGCCTCGGTGATATGCGGCATCGCAGCGATGGCATCCTCGACGCCCAGCGAACGGCGCAGTTCGCGATTGGCCTCTTCGCGCCGGTCGAGCGCTTCTTGCGCGCGATTTTGAAGCTCGCCTGCCAGTTCCTCATCGAAGCCTTCGATCGCCGCGAGTTCCTCGATGCCGACATAGGCGACTTCCTCAAGTTCGGCGAAGCCCTCGGCCACAAGCAATTGCGCAAGCGTTTCATCGACGTCGAGCTCGTTCTGAAACAGTTCCGAATTCTGGACGAATTCGCGCTGACGTTTTTCGCTCGCATCGGTTTCGGTCATGATGTCGATTGCCGAATTGGTCAGCTGCGAGGCAAGGCGGACATTCTGCCCGCGACGGCCGATCGCAAGGCTCAACTGATCGTCGGGCACCACGACTTCGATCCGCGATTCTTCCTCATCGATCAGCACGCGGCTCACGGTTGCGGGCTGGAGCGCGTTGACGACGAAGGTCGCAGTGTCATCGCTCCAGGGGATGATGTCGATCTTTTCGCCCTGCATCTCCTGCACGACCGCCTGAACGCGGCTGCCCTTCATGCCGACGCACGCGCCGACGGGATCAATGCTGCTGTCACGGCTGATCACGCCGATTTTGGCGCGGCTGCCGGGATCGCGCGCAGCAGCCATGATTGTGATCACGCCGTCGTAAATTTCGGGAACTTCCTGAGCAAACAGCTTTTTCATGAAATCGGGGTGCGCGCGGCTGAGGAAAATCTGCGGGCCACGGTTCTCGCGCACGACCTTGAGGATCAGCGAGCGAACGCGATCGCCAACGCGGGCGACTTCGCGCGGGATTTGCGCATCGCGGCGGATGACGCCTTCGGCACGACCCAGATCGACGACGACATGGCCGAACTCGACGCGCTTGACGACGCCGGTAATGATCTCGCCTGCGCGGTCCTTATATTCCTCAAACTGGCGTTCGCGTTCGGCATCGCGGACCTTCTGGAAAATCACCTGCTTGGCCGCCTGCGCCGCAATCCGCCCGAATTCGATATTGGGGAGTGGATCGACGATGAAATCGCCAACGACAGCACCTGTCTGCAGCTTTTGACTGTCGACAAGGCTGACTTGCTTGAAATAATCGTCGACTTCTTCGACGACTTCCACAACGCGCCACAGCCGCATATCGCCCGATTGCGCATCGATTTTGGCGCGGATGTCGTTTTCTGCACCGTAGCGCGCGCGCGCGGCGCGCTGGATCGCATCTTCCATAGCTTCCAAGACGATCGCCTTGTCGATCAGTTTCTCGCGCGCGACGGCGTCGGCGATTGCGAGCAGTTCGGCCTTGTTGGCGGAAATGGCGCTGGACATGGGTTTACCTTTCTTCTGAAATTCGGTCTGCGCCCTCGGGCGAGATGGGGGCGGTCGCGGCGATCAGCCTGTCGGTCAGTAGCAGCTTGGCCGATGCAATCTTGTCAAAGCCAATCCGCATCGGCGCGCCCGACTTGATGATCGTCACGAGCACATCATTGCCGTCAAGGCCATTGAGCCGTGCATCGAGACGTTTGCGACCCTCGATTTCCTCGGACAGCGAAATGCGGGTATCGTGCCCTGTCCAATCGGCAAAATCGGATAACCGGGTGAGCGGCCGATCGATTCCCGGCGAACTGACCTCAAGCCGGTATGCTGCTTCGATCGGATCGGTTTCGTCTAGCGTGTCCGAGATCAACCGCGACAAGGCGGCGCAATCCTCGATCGACAGCTGGCGGGTATCCGGGCGTTCAGCCATGATTTGCAGCGTCGGATCGCTGGTGCCGCCAAACATTGCGACGCGCACGAGCGTCAGCCCCAGGCTTTCGGCATGGGGGGCAATCATCTGCGTAAGTGTGGCAATATCGGCCATAGAGCTCCTGCAAACACGAATAGGGTCTGGCCGCCGGACCCTTGCGGAACCGACCCCAACATGTTTGACGATGTTAAGAAGACAGGTGGCACATAGCTATGCATCCGCAGAGAGGCAACCCGGATTGTCGATCCGGATTGTCGATATGGTGTGCACACTGGTAAAACCAGCGCCTTGCCCCCAATTGGGCGTGCCAATCATGGAGTGTTGCGCGATGAGATTCGTTTTTGCCGCTATCAGCCTTGTCGCGCTTGCGGCCTGCAATTCTGGCGGGACTGCCGCTGCTCCGACGGGGGCGCCCTTCGTCTCCAAAGCGGTTGCGACCTTCGATGAACCATGGGCGATGACGTTTCTGCCAGGTGGCGGCACGCAGAAGACCGATGTGGCGCTCGTCACACTCAAGGCGGGGAAGCTCATGCTGGTCAACACCAAGACCGGCACTTCGCAGGAGGTCAGCGGCGCACCCAAGGTCGCTTATGGCGGGCAGGGTGGTCTCGGCGATGTAATCGTCCATCCCGATTTCACCAATAATGGCTTTGTCTATCTGAGTTGGGCCGAGGAGGGCGAAGGGGGTTATGGCGCGGTTGTCGGTCGCGCAAAGCTTGTAACGGGCGCAGGCGCACCGCGTCTCGACGGCATGCAGATTATCTGGAAGCAATCGCCAAAGGTCTCGGGCCGCGGCCATTTCGGCCATCGCATGGCGTTCGGACCCGACGGGATGCTCTACATCTCGAGCGGAGAGCGGCAAAAATTTGATCCGGCGCAGGATCTGAACGCCAATCTCGGCAAAATCGTTCGGCTTACAGATGGCGGCATGGTCCCTTCGGACAATCC
>JANPIQ010000065.1:0-1939 GCA_031425075.1 Sphingomonadales bacterium | reverse complement strand
TCTAGCGCTGATCGTGATCGTAGGCACCACCATCTGGCTGGCGGAACGCGGCAACAGTCTCCTTGAGCAATCCGCGGTGCAGCGCTCGATCCGCATCGCCGCGGAGAAGTTGCGCGATCATCTGCGCACCGCAGAGTCGAGCCAGCGCGGATTTCTTCTGACCGGCAACCAGATTTACTTGGCCCCGTATGACACGGCCAAGACACAGGCGGGGCAGGAGCTGGATGATCTGTCCCGGATGATCGGGCCGGATGCCCCCAACCGCGCCATGCTGCCCACGTTGTCGGAATCGGTCAGCGAAAAGATCGTCGAGATGGACTCCACCATTGCGCTGAAAAGCGCCGGCCGCGACGCCGAAGCCATGGCATTGATCCAGGGCAATCGCGGCAAGGCGCTGATGGATGAAATCAATGTCTTTCTCTATGGCGCGATCCTGCTCGCCGACGAGAACGGCACGCTCAGCAGTGCAGAACAGCAACGCAATACATCGCTGCTGCGTTGGATATCGTCGGTCGCCGCCGTGGTCATCATCCTGGTGGTGTTTGCAGTGACCTTTATTGTCTACCGGAACGGGCAGGATTTAAAACTAGCACGCGACGAGGTGCAGGCCATCAATCTGACCCTGGAAGAACGTGTGAACACACGCACGGCCGATCTGGCCATAGCGCGGGAACGCGCAGAAGTCTTGCTGACCGAGGTTAATCACCGCGTGGCCAACAGCCTGCAGCTCGTGGCGGTGCTGGTGCGGATGCAAATTCGTTCCGTCACCGATACGGCGACCAAGGATGCTTTGCTCGAAACGCAATCGCGGATCAATGCAATCTCGCTGATTCATAAGAGCCTCTATACATCGGGCGATGTGACTAACGTGGCGCTGAAAGACTATCTGGGCAGCATGCTGAGCAATCTTGAAACGGCGATGAAGAAGGACGGCCATACCGCCATCCTGAAATTCTATCTGGAGCCGATTTCGCTACGCACGGACGCCAGCGTCAGCCTGGGTGTCGCAGTACAGGAACTGGTCACCAACGCCTTCAAATATGCCTATCCTGAAGACCAGCCCGGCGAGGTGCGAGTGCGGCTGAAGCGACTGGACGAGGGCAAAGCCGAGCTGATGGTCGAGGATGATGGCGTGGGCATTGCGCCGACCGCCAAGTCTGCGGGCACGGGTCTGGGCAGCAAGATCATCTATTCGATGGCGTCGGCGCTGCGGACACAGGTGGAATACATCAACCGCATGCCGGGTACGGCGGCGCGGTTGGTCTTCGCGACTTCAAATGCACAGTAGGATCTGCGATGAAATTTCTACTGACTGCGATTGCTTCCCTCACATGTCTCAGCTTGAGTGCGTTTGCCGCCGGCGGCGACGGGCTGACCACTCCGGTCAAGTTGCCCGCGTACGATGCGGCGCGGCTTCGCTGCAGCGCGCCCGCTGGTTTGCAGAAAAAGCTGGTGTTTGTGCAGGACAACCGGCGCGAATTCATGCAGGGCGCGGGGCGCGGGCTCGAAGCCGCGGCGCGGGCACGGGGCCTCGGCTACAGCGTTGCGTTTGCCAACAATAACCCTGTGCTGATGATCAAGCAGGTTGGCGACATTGCGACCGATGGAACGGGGGCGATCGTGGTAGCGCCGATCGATCCCCCGTCGCTCGCGTCGACTCTGAAGAAGGTGATCGGCGCGGGCGCCTTTGTGGGTGCGATCGTGCCGCCGCCGGCGACGACGGTGCTGAACGCGCCGCAATACCTGACCGGCAAAGTTCTGGCGGAAGCGGCAGCAAATTACATTCGCACGCGGCTCGGCGGAAAGGCCAAGGTTGTGCTGCTGACGCACGACAGCCTGCAATTCCTTGCGCCGCGTTTCACCGCCATGCGCGACACCCTGCGGACACTGCCGGGCGTGACGATCGTGGCCGACATTTCGCCCGCCACAGTCGACAAGG
>JANPIQ010000064.1:0-26971 GCA_031425075.1 Sphingomonadales bacterium | reverse complement strand
GACTATGCCAGCGACGTCGATGCAATCCTCGCGTGCGTAACCGACAAGACGCGCGTGGTGTTCATCGCCAATCCCAACAACCCGACCGGCACCTTCACCCCCCGGCATGAAATCGCGCGGTTGCACGCGGGCTTGCCGCCGCACGTGATGCTGGTGATCGATCATGCCTATGCCGAATATATCGAGGCCGAGGATGACGATGGCGGCATGGATCTGGCGCGGACTGCCGACAATGTCATCGTGACACGGACTTTTTCGAAAATTTACGGGCTTGCTGCCGAACGCATCGGCTGGGGTTATGGACCTGTGGCTGCTATCGACGCGATGCACCGCATCCGTGCGCCATTCAACATCACCATCGCGGGGCAGCAGGCCGCAATCGCCGCGCTTGAGGCGCAGGGTTTCGTCCGCCACAGCCGCGATCATAATCGCCACTGGCGTGACTGGTTTACAACAGAGATGGCAAGCCTTGGCAATGCCGGGCTGCGCACCGTGCCATCGAAGGCCAATTTCGTGCTGGTGCTGTTCGAAGGGCCGATCAGCGCCGAAGTGGCGTACAAGGCTCTGATGGACGCAGGTTATATCGTCCGCTGGCTGCCAGGGCAGCGATTGCCGCACGGCCTCCGCATCACGATCGGGACCGAGGGTGAAACGCGTGGCGTGGCAGACGCGCTGCGCCGCATCGTGACGCGTTAGACCTGGCCTGATGCTGCCTTTCCAGCGCATCTCGATTATCGGGCTGGGGCTGCTCGGATCGTCGATCGCGCGCGCGGTGGCGGCACAGATGCCGGGCGCCATCATTACCGGGCACGATGCGAGCCCCGAGGTCTGCGAAACCGTGCGCGGGTTAAAGCTGTGCAGCGACGTGACAGATACTCCGGGAGCAGCGGTAATCGATGCCGAACTCGTCATCCTGTGCGTGCCTGTCGGCGCAATGGGTGCAGCAGCAGCCGAGATCGCAGCCGATTTGCCCGCAACCGCCATCGTCAGCGATGTCGGATCGTCAAAAGCCAGCGTTCTCGACGCGCTTTCCGCCGCATTGCCTGGTATTTGCGTCATTCCAGCGCACCCTGTGGCTGGAACCGAGCGCAGCGGTCCCGAGGCAGGGTTTGCCAGCCTGTTCCACAACCGGTTCTGCATCCTGACCCCGCCGGACGGCACGCCCGAAGGCCGGATCGCGCAGCTGGCGGCGTTCTGGGAGCGGTTGGGTGCGAATGTCGAAACGATGGATGCAGCGCATCATGACATGGTGCTGGCAATCACCAGCCACTTGCCGCACCTCATAGCCTACACCATCGTTGGCACTGCATCCGATCTCGAAGCGGTGACGCAGAGCGAGGTGATCAAATATTCAGCCGGAGGTTTTCGCGATTTCACCCGCATCGCAGCCTCCGATCCCACGATGTGGCGGGATGTGTTCCTGTCGAACAAGGACGCAGTGCTCGAAATGCTCCAGCGCTTTTCCGAAGACCTGACCGCACTGCAGCGCGCGATCCGCTGGGGCGATGGCGATGCGCTGTTCGACCTGTTCAGCCGCACCCGCGATGTCCGCCGCAGCATCATCGAACAGGGGCAGGACGATGCGCGCCCCGATTTCGGGCGTTCAGACCATTGATTCTGTGTTGAGCGCATTGATCGCCGTATGTACCCGCGCCTCGATGTCTTCGCGCGGCAATCCGGCGGGGATGGTTTCGCCAACCCGCCACGTCACGATGCCGGGCCGCTTGACGAAGCCGCGCGGCCAGACCTTTCCGCTGTCGAGCGCCACGGGCACGACAGGCAACCCGAGCAGCCGGTAGAGTCCCGCCATTCCGGCACCCAGCATTGGCGCATCGCCGTGCGCGACGCGGGTGCCTTCGGGAAAAAGAAGGATAGGCTTGCCATCGGCAATTGCGGCTTTTCCCGCCGCCATCATTGTCCGCATCGCAGCGCTGCCGCCCGCCCTGTTGATCGGAATCACGCCGTGTCGTTTGGCAACATGGCCCCAGACGGGAATTGCCAGCAATTCCTGTTTGAACACCACTGCGGGCTTTTCGAATTCAACAAGCACCTCGATCGTTTCGAACATCGATTCATGTTTAAACACGACCAGTGCCGGATATTGCGGCAAATGCCCGTCGATCCGTGAGACGATACCAAGGATCCAGCGCGCGCAAAACCGGTGCCAGCGGGCCCATATCCGCGCTGATCGCTGTACTGCCGCATCGCCAAACGCAATCGACACAAACGCCGATGCCACGATGGGTATGCTGCCTGAATAAAATATTAGCGCAAACAGCACTGAGCGCATGGCATCCACGCTTCAGATCCCAAAGAGCGCGGCAACGTAACGCGCCAGCAATTTGTTATACTCGCGAAACAGCACGAACAATGTCGGTGCACTGCGCACCGCGTCGGGCACGATCTTTACATCGTCCGCCACGGCCCGCCGCAATTCGAATCGCGCGCGCGGCATGTGCCAGTCAGTCGTGACCAGCCTGACGCTGTTCATCTTGCGCCGCTTGATCCACGCCGCCGCTTCGATCGCATTCGACCGCGTGTCGATCGCCTGTTTGCCAAGGTCGATACAGCAATCGACAAGACGAACTGGCACATCCTGCACATCGGCAAGTTCAGCCGGGCGCACCGCAGGATCGACACCTGAAACCAGCATCCGTTTGGAAAGACCGTCCTGCAAGACCGAAATTCCGCGCTCGATCCGCCCTGCGCCGCCTGTCAGCACGATCACGCCATCGGTGCGCGTCTTGCCCGAAGGCTGCGGCAGGCTGACCACGAACCAGGCAAGACCCAAGAGCCAGACGATGGCGACAAGCGAAACGATGCGGCGGATCATGCGGGCAGCCTTACAGTCTCTTCCGCAAACTGGCGAGGACTGTCACGCGGGCCACCACCATCGCAAGCACGGCCCCTGCAACCGGCAACAGCAATAGCGCCAGCCAGCCTGCCCATCCAAACCCTGCGCTGCCGAGCAGTTCGGATCCTATCGTACGCATCCGGTTCCCCAGTATGATCAATATGCCAAGCCCCAGAACCAGCCCGACGCTGCCGCCGAACAGCGCATCGAGCGCGATCCGGCGTTGAAACAATCTGACGATCTGCGTGTCGCTGGCTCCCAAGAGGTGAATGACGTCGATCGTCGATTGATGGGTGTTGATCGATGCCCGCACCGCGAGCACCACCACCGCCGCTGTTGCAACCCCCATCAGAATCACAAGCGTTGCAGACAGCCATGTCAGGGCACCGAGCAGGCCTGCAAGCGGGGCGAGCCAGCGGGCGTGCGCATCGACCCGCGCGGCAGGCGCAGCACGGCGAACGGTTTCGGCGACAAGCCCGATATCTTCGGGCGTGGCGTCGCGCAGTTCGACATCGATCAGCGCCGGCAGTGGCAGATCGGATTCGATGCTGTCATCGCCCAGCCACGGCCGCAACATCGCCATAAGCTCGGCTTCGGGTACCGGCGTCACCGCAGCGACGGCAGCAAGCTGCTGCAATTCGATGACGATCCGGCGCACCTGGGCTTCGCGAATGGCAGGGCTGGGATCGGCGATCTGCACCGTCAGCTTGCCCTTAAGGCCTGAATCGAGCGTCGTTGCGGCATTGGAGAGCGCAAGGCCTGCCGCTGCGGCGAGCACCGTCAGGAACATCATGATTGCGATCACCCACGGCATCGGGCCTGCGCTACGACCTTCGCGCAACAACCGGCGATCGGCAGGAGATGCGGCCAGCCCCAGCATCATCACATAACGTCGCGTTTGGGGGGATAGCGCAAGGCACCGGTCGGATCGTTGAGCCGCCCGGCCTCAAGCCGCATCAGCGTAGCGCTGCCGATCCGGCTGAGCAGATGAAGATCGTGCGTCGCAACGACAATCGTCGTGCCGATTTTGTTGAGGCCATCGAACAGATACAGCAGCCGCGCCGCCATTTCGGGATCGACATTGCCTGTCGGTTCATCGGCAACCAATATGTCGGGCCGCCCGATTACCGCGCGCGCAATGGCGACGCGTTGTTGTTCCCCGCCCGAAAGCGTTGCCGGGCGCGCCGTTGCCCGGTCAGACAATCCCACCCAAGCAAGCATTTCGGTGACCGGCTTTTCGATATCGCGATCTTCCACGCCCGCCATCCGCAGCGGCAGCGCGATATTGTCGAATGTAGACAGATGCGGGATCAGCCGGAAATCCTGGAACACCACGCCGATCCGCCGCCTGTACAGCGGCAGGCGGTCGCGCGCCATCGACGTCATATCCTCGCCGAACAGCCGCACCAGACCGCGACTGGGCCGGAGCGCCAGATAAAGCAGCTGTAGCAGCGAGGTTTTTCCTGCGCCCGATGCGCCTGTCAGAAAATAAAACCCGCCCTTGACCAGCGAGAAGCTGACATCGGACAGCGTTTCGGCCCCGGTTCCATACCGCAAGCCGACATTTTCGAATTGGACGATACTTGTCATGCGTCTCTCATGAACCCCGTCGGCACCCCATGCACGGCAGGACGGCGGGCTTCAAGCAGAACGCGTGGCCAAGCGCGGTCTGGCGCGCAGCGGCGAAACCGGGCTTGCCTTGGGTGGCTATCGGGCCGTAGGAGCAGGGGCCATGATCCTGTCCTGCCCGGCCTGCAAAACCCGCTATCTTGTGCCCGACACCGCAGTTGGCGCTTCGGGGCGTCAGGTGCGCTGTGCCTCGTGCAAGCATAGCTGGTTTGCCGCGCCGCTGATCGATGCGGTTCCGCCGCCGCGACCTACCATCGTTTCACCTGTTCCTGCCCCTGAACTGCCGTTTGTTGCCGCACCCACGCGGGAAACCGAACACCAACCCGCATCGCGGCCTGCCGATCCACCGCCTGCGACCGCGCTTCCGCCGCAGGATCCGCTGCCGGCTTGGGTCAATAGCGATCGCGACATTCCCGACGTCGATCCCTATGCACACGCACCGCCATTTCGCCCGCGCCGCGATCCCACCCGCCGCTGGACGATTGCCGCCGCCGGTGCAGCGCTACTGCTCGCGGCCGGAACGGGCGTGATCATGTGGTTCGGAACTCCCAGCATTGCTGCCAAATTCGGGCTGCCGGGCGGCAGTTTCGATGTGCCGTTACGCTTTCAGCTGGTCCGCAATCCAGAGCGCCGAACCCTGCCCAATGGCAATGAATTGTTTGCTGTCACCGCGCGGATCGTCAATCCGACCGCACAAATGCAGCGCGTTCCCGACATTCTGGCCGAATTGCGCGATGCTCCCAATGGCCGGGTCGTTTACAGCTGGACGATCACGCCGCCGCGCCGGACAATCGGCCCCAACGGATCGATCGAATTCAATAGCGCTGAAGTCGATGTGCCAAAGGGCGCACGGGCGCTCAATTTGAGCTTTTCGGGGGCCAGCGGCGAATAAGCTGCGCGGTCAGGACCGCCTATTCGAAATCAATCGTCCGCCTGTTGCGCTGCGCGCCCGCGATCTGTTTGGGCGGCGACCGAAGATCGAGCCGGGGCGCCGCAATAATCCGCGCGCGGGCCACTGCGATTGCCTTGGCCGGCCGGGCATCTCGGGCAACCGGCGGGATCACAAGCGCAAGACCGATCGCTGTCAGCATCGGCAAAAGGTAAACACCGTCTTAAGGTTGCGCACCAGTCTGCAACACGGTTAACGTATGCATGCCCCGAACTGGGGCATTGCACGCCCCCGATCTTGTCGCTATGCGCGCGCCTCTACCGAGGCCGGGGTACCGGATCCTCACATGGATATGCGGCCAT
The DNA here is from genome assembly GCA_031425075.1 of Sphingomonadales bacterium. Classification (GTDB taxonomy): domain Bacteria; phylum Pseudomonadota; class Alphaproteobacteria; order Sphingomonadales; family Sphingomonadaceae; genus Aquisediminimonas. Next base: position 21,237 of record JANPIQ010000064.1, on the reverse strand, counting down.
GGCGGAACTGGTAGACGCGCAACGTTGAGGTCGTTGTGGGCGAAAGCCCGTGGAAGTTCGAGTCTTCTTGGCCGCACCAATGCCTAATTGGCACCCGCCTGCTGGACAGGCAGTGGTGCCACGATCCCGAGCTTTACCGACGGATTCTGGCCCGACACCTGCGCACTGCCGATCAACGGCAATACCCGCACCGCTTCTGCCGACAATTTTCCGATGCGAACGGTGTATCGGCCATAGGGCACGCCTTCAAACAAGAAAAAGCCATCGTAGTCGCTCCGTGTCTTCTTCACGACGCGGCTCTCGACATCAACGAGTTCGAGATCGACGCCCTCGAGGCTTCCCCCGCCAGCTTTCACCAGTGTCCCGTCAATTTCTCCAGCGCTCGATAACGGCAGCTCGATCGTGACAGCGATCCCTGGGCGCGGTGTGACGACCAGCCCTTGCGTCGAAGGCTGAACGAACGGATCGGGCAGCGACGACGCATCGATCCCGATCAGGATCGGCTGAAACGGTTCGAGTGCGTCGATGATCACCTGGCCATCGGCACCGGTCAACCGATCGACCGGCACCCGGCTGGCGGCAAGCTGAACGTCCTTTTCAGTCGGTTCGCCTGCATCGCGCCGACCATTGCCATCGAGATCGCGATAGACCGTCGCGACCACCTGCCCGAAACTTGCGAGCCGATCCGAAGTCATCCGGATACCGCCTTGGCGGCGCGGATCGGGGCCAAGGCTGAACGCGAGATTGAGCCCGCCTGCCACCGCGCCGTCGGTCGCAGCTTCGAACGACGCCGTCACCGCGACTTTTTCAAACCGCCGGACATAACCGAGGGCGCCGCGCCCGCGTTTCAACGGCCCGTCATAGCCGATTTCAGCCCGCCAATCGTTGCGATGGCGGTCATCACCCTTGCCTGCGGTCCATTCGGCGGTGATTCCCAGGCTTTCAAGTCGCGGCGACGGGGCCAGCCGGTATCGGCTTTCACCTCGGAAGCGAATCCCGCCGATTCGTGCGTTGGCAAGCACGCCGCCAAGGATTTCGCCCGGCGGGTCGGGCCCAAAGCGCCGCATATCCTTACGCCAGCCCAGCTCGCCTGTCAGCGACACGCGCCCAAAGCCTGCCGAAATGCGGCTATTGGCATCGAGCGTGTGATTGCCGTCGGCTCGCGTGGTCAGCCGAGCATCGACATGAACGGGAAGTGCCGACCGCCCGGTGCCAAACGATTGATCGAGCGACACGGTGTGCAGCCCTGTGACGCGTTCGAGCACGCGATCAGACCGGAACCCCCCAAATGCCCAGATCGATTCGGCGTTGAGATAGGTCTTGCCGAATTCGCCGAGCAACTGCGCGCGGAACGAACCGCCGCCTTCTGCCGCATAGGCACCCGAAATTTCGACCAGAGTTGGGCCAACTGCCCGCCGCACCGATGTTTCGGCGTAATTCCGTCTCACCCCGTCTTCGAGCACCAGCGAATGACCGAGCGCTGCCACTGACGTCTTCGCATCGAGCCCGCGTTCGAGTCCGAAAGCGCCACGCCAGCCTTTTCCGCTGAAACGGCGACTGCCGCGTATCCCGATGAGATCGCGGCCATCTTCAAAACCGCCTGCCCAATAATAGGTTTTGCGGGGCGGGATCGAATCGATCCCGACAGGAACGGTGCGCTCTTCGCGCCGGACTTGCCCCTGCGGCCCGTACAGCACGACCTCGAAACGGTTCTGGCCATACAGCAACGGCACATCGAGAAATTCGTACCGCCCATCGGCCCGGTCAGCCGCAAAGGCGAGCAATTGCCCGTTCCGATAGAGTTCGGCATCCCACCCTGCGGGCAGATTGCCACGAAAATCGGTGCGATCGAAGGCATCTCGGCGTTCTATAGGACGGTTGGTGATGAACGCCCCGCGCCCTGCCGACGATTGCGCCACAAGCGGCGTCGAAAACCCAGAAACATCTCCTGCCGCGACCTGTGTGGCCTTGAGCGGTCCCAACAGTCGTCCTTCTGGATCGGTGCGATAGGCCTGGAGCCGCAAACTTTCAGGTGCGCCGCTGCGGTTCGACGACAGCCGGGCATTATAGGCAATTGGCCCAACTTCGCCCGCCGCAAAAATTTCGTAGCTGGCGTTGATCCGGTTGCCACCCAGTCCCTTCTGCTTCAGCCCGCCAAGGCTGACCACCGCGTCTATCGCGGGCATCTGGAGCCTGCCGAATGGCGCTTTGGCCTGCGGCAGCGACCGGAGATCGAACCCGCTGATCGTCTGCACCTTCGCCGCACGCGCGCGCCGTTCGATTTGCAGCTCGACGGGCAGCTTGGCATCGGACTTGACGACGAGCAGCGCGTTGGACTGATCGGCTTGAAGGCCGACGCCGAGCCATTGGGCCAACTTGCTTGTTGAGACGCACCAGCCTTCGGGGGTATCGAACACATCGTTCGGACCGAGTTTGGCAGTTTTGTTTGCTATTTGTTCTGTATTTGCTTCGCGATCGATCACCAAAGTCCGGTTTTCACTGAACGCCCATCCGGTTGCGCGGCGCAACTTCTTGTCGAGCCGGATGGGCACATCGAGCGCAATGATCGTATCGGCAAAATCGACGCAGGTGCCAGATGGCGTGGCATAACCGCGCACGCCATCGCCGAGCCGGTATTGCCCCAGCCGGACTTCGAGCAGCAACGCATCGTCGGCATTGGCTTTCCAGTCGCCCGCAACCGCAGGGGCAGCAACCCCCACCGCAAGCGCCGCGCCCAACAGGACGCGGCGAGCAAGAAGGCGGACGTCAAAAGTCATGGTCATGGCAGGGCCTGGGCCGTGCGCTGGTCCTTTAGCGGATCACGGCCTGCAGCGCGGCGATCGTGCCGCCGCCTGCGTCATTATCCTCAAGATATTCGATCTTGACGGCGCCCTTGAGCTGCGCGGCCGTCGCATCATCGACAGGCAGGTACACGCGGCGTTCGGGCAGTTCGGCATATACCGCGACGCCGCGCACTTCGATCACCGGCTTATCGAGCCCCGGCTTGGTCACGCGGATCCGGCCATAGGTCGATCGGGTTCCCTTGCGAGTGAGCGTAAATGCCAGCATCTGGCCGTCTTCGGGATCGTTTACGACTTGCGGATCGGCGATCGCGGCAGTCGCGGACAGATTGCCTTGCCGCACGATGATGGGGATCGTGACGCCATAGATAGGAGTAAGCGAAATCGATACGCCATCGGGCTTTTTGCCGGGATCGGCGACCACCGGCTTGGCATCGGGGATCGCGCGAAACAGCATGTGTGCACGATATTCGCCGTCGGGCAGCCCTGCGGGCGGGCGGATCCCGATTCGGATCGCCTGCGGTTGGTTGGGCGGCAACACGACTTTGCGCGGTGCATAGCTGATCATGCCGAGCGTTGTGGCATCGTGCGCGCTAGGCGTTGCAGCATCGAGTTCATCGAGCGATCCGTCCGCATTCATCCGCCGCAATTCAAGACTGATGCGGTAGGTGGCGGTTTGCGACCCGATATTGTTCAGGATCACCTCGGTGCCGCGCGCGCCATTGAGCACGATGCGGGTTGGGGCAACAAGAAGATCGCCGGCCATCGCAGGCGCGGACAAAACCCCCATGGCACAAGCAGCCAGCAGCCGCCGCACAGACATGCGCATCAGTCGATCTCCCCAACCCCGATGCGGGGCTATCCGAGCCATATTGATCCGATATGGTTGATATTCGGATAACGCCGTTATGCCGCGGCCAGGAAAAAGCCCGCCGCTGCGCGGAGGCAGCGGCGGGCAGTTGGATTCGGTTGGCCCGATCAAGGCCGCGCGGGATTATTGATAGTCGACGGTCGCGGCAAAAGTACCTTCGTAATCGCCGTCGGCCTGGTTCGCCCCGACGGTGAGCACGCCACCCACGGTGAATGCGGCTGCGTTGGCAACAAGCGTTGCTGCGGCGGCGCTCGAGTTCAGCGCTGCCGTCATCGAGTTTGCACCCGATGCAAGCGTGACCGTGGCAGGGACCGAAATCGTGACGACCGAACCTGTGGTTCCGCCAACAAGGAACGCGGCTGCCGTCGTGGCGCCCGAGCAGACAAGGCCTGCACCGCAGGTGCGCGCGCCAGCGGTGCTGACAACAACCGTTGATGCTGCGGTGCCCGTCACGATCGTGCCGAATTGCAGGTCGGTAGAATTGGTAACCGTTACCTGACGGAGGATCTTCGCCTTAGCGGTTGCGGTTGCCGAAGCGGCATTCGCTGCGGTGGCGCCCATGCCCAATGTGGCGATCGCGGTGCCGACAAGTGCGGCCTTTGCAAAAATGGTCTTCATGTTGGTCGTTCCCCATAGTGATGCGAAATCTGCATTCCTGAACAGAGTTGCTCCATTCCGGACGATCTTCTGCATCAAAGGGTTTCACGAAATATGGAGGCGCTTGGTTAACACCGCACAAGGATTTTGGGTGGTGGACGAGGTTTTCAGCTTTTGCCCCGACACGCTATTGATAATCGGCCGAGATCTGGATGCGCCCGTGAAAATCCCCCGCAGCATCGTCGATCACCGAAAAAGTGCCGCCGAACCAGAACACCAGTTGCCCGTTTGCTGCGATCATCGGATCGGGGCCGAGCGTTGTTTGAATATCGGTGACATCGGCCTTTGCGCCCATGGTAGCATTGAGGCGGATGACGCGTGGCAGATCGATCCGGACGCGGCGAAACGGTTCGCCTGTGATCGTGACCTTGCCACGCAACGCCGGTCCGCCAACGCCGACGAGGCCTGCAAATCGCCGCAGCCCCGTCAGCGGCTCGATCGCGATGCTGCCCTGGCCAAGACTTGTGTGCGCTGCGGTGCTGAAATCGAGCGCGGTTTGGATATCGATCTTCAACGCGCGCGGCGGTTGTTTCTGTGAGCCAGGATCGACGCGCGGGCTGCAAAGCTGGCAGGGTTGCGACCATGCGGGCGCAGACGCCAGCAGAATTATCAGAAAGGCGAAGCGGCAGATCGTCACAATCTGCGCCGTTGCACCCTTTCCCTTCAATAAAGCGTTAACCTTGAGTAGAGTCGTCTGCCGGCATCACCCGGTCTATGATAACCGCGCGGGCGAAGTCCTGCAGAAACAGAGTGTCGCTTGAATTTGGCCGTCCCCCGCATCGTTGCGCTTTCCACAGCTGTTCCCGCACAGGACATTCACAAAGCCTTTATCGATTGGGCTGCGGCGCAAATCGACGACCCCCGCGAATCGGCGCTGTTTGCGCGGATGGCAAAGCGATCGGGCATCGAACATCGGTTCGCGGCACTTCCTGCGTTGCCCGATGGCGGATCCCCGGTGTGCGAAGGCGGATTTTATGCGAGCTCGCCATTGCCGCCGACATCGGCGCGTATGGCGCTGTATGCCGAGCTTGCGCCGGCGCTGGCGATGGATGCGATCGCCGGGCTAGGAACGGTGTTCGACCCGGCAGAGGTGACACACATCGTTGCCGCAAGCTGCACCGGTTTCATGGCCCCCGGGCTCGATCAGGTGCTTGCGCGACGATTGGGGCTGGCGGCTACGGTCGAGCGCAGCTTTATCGGGTTTATGGGATGCTATGCCGCCGCAACCGCGCTCAAGACCGCGCGGCATATCGTGCGGTCCGAACCCGAAGCTGTCGTCCTGGTGGTGACAGTCGAGCTGTCATCTCTGCACCTCCAGCCGGTCAGCGCCATCGAGCCATTGCTGGCGATGCTGCAATTCGCTGATGGTGCCGCCGCGGCGCTGGTGCGCGGGGTGGGCGCAGGTCTGGCGATCGAAGCGCCATTTGCCGCTACGCTCCCCGATTCGGATGCACTGATCGCGTGGGCGATCGGCGATACCGGCTTTGCGATGCATTTGTCGGGCGAAGTGCCGGGCCGGATTGGCGAGGCGTTGCGCGATCCTGCGTTTCGCGGCGCTTTGGGCGCCGACGGTGCCGATGGCTGGGCGGTCCATGCCGGAGGGCGCTCGATTCTCGATGCTGTCGAACACGGGCTCGGGCTTACCCCCGACGCGCTCGAAGCGTCGCGCGCGGTGTTGCGCGATTTCGGCAACATGTCGTCGTCGACGCTGATGTTCGTGCTGGCATCGTTGATGGACCGCGAAATTGAAAAGGGCGTTGCGCTTGCTTTTGGCCCCGGGCTTGCCGCTGAAGGCTTCGGGTTCCGGAGCACCGACTGATGCTCGCCAGCCGCGCCATTGCCGAAGAACTGATGGATGCCGACGATCTCGATCCGGCGACTTATGCCGATGTGCTGCGCGATTTGGCACAGGTCAATAGCGTGACGATGGCGCGCCGCCCCACGCTGGGGTTCCTGGCGCGTGCCATGGGGGGGATGACCCGTTTCCGATTGCTCGATGTTGGCTTCGGCGATGGTGACATGCTTCGCAGCATTGCGCGCTGGGCAACAAGGCGCGGACTTGAGGCACAGCTGATCGGCGTCGATCTCAACCCGCGCAGCCAGGCCGCTGCGACCGCGCGGACGCCGGCCGACCTTGGCATCGATTACCGCATCGGCGATTATGCCGATCAGCCCGAGGCCTTTGATTTCGTCATCTCAAGCCTTGTCGCGCACCACATGACCCACGATCAGCTGGTCGGCTTTCTGCGCTTCATGGACGCACGCGCGACAAAGGGCTGGTTCATCAACGATTTGCATCGTCACGGCTTCGCCTATGCTGGATACCCGCTGCTTGCGACGCTGTTCGGCTGGCACCGCATCGTGAAGGCTGACGGGCGGCTGTCGATTGCGCGCAGCTATCGCCCGCACGAATGGCCCGCCATCCTTGCCGAGGCCGGGATCGATGGCGCACAGGTCGTTCGCCGCTTCCCGTTCCGTTTGTGCGTCGAGCGTATCACGTGACCGCGCCGCTTATCATCGGCGCTGGCCCGGCAGGTGCATCTGCTGCCATTCTGCTCGCAAAAGGCGGCGCAAAGCCGTTGATCATCGAGCGTGCGCGCGAAACCGGCGATGCGATCTGTGGCGGATTTCTCAGCTGGCGGACGCTTGCAAGGCTTGAGCAGCTTGGCGTGACGAGCGAACAGATTGGCGGCCACCCCGTTAACCGGCTGCGACTGTTTGCGGGCAAACAAATGGCGCACGCCCCGCTTCCCGGCGGGGCAATGGGCATTTCGCGCCGCAAGCTCGATACGCTGCTTATCGATCGCGCGATTGCTGCAGGCGCGAGGCTCGAACGTGGGGTTCTTGTCCGGCGAATCGGTGATGGCGAAGCGCAGACCAACTGTGGCACGACCCTCAACAGCGCGACGATCATCGCGGCAACGGGCAAGCATGACGTGGCAGGGCTGGGCCGCGACCGCGAGGACGATCCTGCGCTCGGGTTGCGGATCCGGCTCGCCGCGCATCCCGAATTGACCAGGCTGGTCGGCGGCGCAATCGAACTCCATCTGTTCGATGGCGGTTATGTAGGGCTGATGTTGCAGGAAAGCGGCGATGCCAATCTGTGCCTGGCCGTCCGCAAATCGCGCTTTGCCCGCGCGGGCGGAAGTGCCGCAGCGCTTCTGGCCGATGTCGGCGCATCGGTGCCTGCGCTTGGTGAACGGCTCGCGCACATGCACGACGCGCCATCCGATGCGATTGGCGCAGTGCCTTACGGCTGGATCGCACGGCAACCAACGCCGGGTGTCATGCGGATCGGCGATCAGGCCGGGTGCATTCCAAGCCTTGCAGGCGAAGGCAATGGTATCGCGATTGCGAGCGGAATGATGGCCGCCAAGGCCTTGCTTCACGGCCAATCTGTCCCCATTTCAGAATTTCAGGCGAACCTTTCACACAGGTTGCAACGACCTATCGGCACGGCAAAGGCGATCTGGCGGGTGTGCGAACGCCCGTCAGGCGCGTGGGCCGCGACAACAGTGATGCAGATGTTGCCAGGGTTGGCTGGATTGCTGGCGCGGGCCACACGCTTTGGCGATTGAATTTGAAGAAGGATTTGGAATGGACAAGCTCGAACTGACCGATGCCGAATGGCGCCAGCGGCTGACGCCCGAACAATATCACGTGCTTCGTGAGGCTGGCACCGAACGTGCATTTGCCGGCACGCTGACCGACAACAAGCTGACTGGCGAATATGATTGTGCCGCGTGCGGGCAACCGCTGTTTACATCGGACAGCAAATTCGATTCAGGCAGCGGCTGGCCGAGCTTCACCCGCCCGATTTCTCCTGATGCGGTGGTCGAGTATCGCGACGTCAGCCACGGCATGGTCCGCGTCGAAACACGGTGCGGCCGCTGCGACAGCCATTTGGGGCATGTCTTCCCCGATGGCCCGCGCGACGATACGGGATTGCGTTATTGCATGAACAGCGTCGCTCTGGAATTCCGTTCGGAAGACGAACCTGCGTGACGCTTGCCGCAAATAGGCATCAGGCCTAGATCATTTGCCAGATGGCACGGCGTCGCACCCCTAAACCCAAAAGCGGCCGTCTGGCCCATACCTTTCGCTGGATGTTAGGGATTGGTGCTGCGGCATCTGTCCTACTGGCGATCACCGTCGGCATTGCCTGGTCAAGCCTGCCTTCGTATGAAGCGCTGAAACAATCGCCTAACGGCCAGATGATCCGCGTTCGCGCGGCAGATGGCACGATCATCGCATCGCTTGGGCCCAGCTTCGGATCCTGGCTTCCCTATCGCGATATCCCGCCTGTCATGGTCGATGCGATGATTTCGGTCGAGGACCGGCGATACCGCTGGCATCCCGGCATCGATCCGGTTGGCATCGCACGATCGTTTGCCGTTCGCGTGGAGAAGGGCCGGTTCACCCAGGGCGGATCGACCATCACGCAGCAGCTTGCACGCAATATATTCCTGACAAACGACCGCACGGTCACCCGCAAGATCCGCGAAATCATTCTCGCGCTGGCAATCGAACGCAAATTTTCAAAAGACCAGATCCTCGAGCTCTATCTGAACCGCGTTTATTTTGGCGGCGGCGCCTATGGAATAGACGCGGCCGCACGCAAATTCTTTGGCCACCCGGCCACCGATCTGAGCCTGCCCGAAGCCGCGATTGTCGCCGGGCTGGTCAAGGCGCCGTCGAACTATTCGCCGACAGCAGATGCCCAGGCCGCCGCCGGACGCGCAAAAATCGTGCTCGCCGCAATGGCGGATGCGGGCGTGATCACGCCGGGGGTTGCACGCAGCACCGATCCATTCGCGGTCAAGCTCGTGCGCGAAGCCAATCTCAACTCGGTACGTTATTTTACCGATTGGGCGCTGCCCCAGCTCGAAACGCTGATCGATGAAACAACCGAGCCGATCGACGTCTGGACCACGCTCGATCTCAAAATGCAGGCCGCCGGCGATGCGGCGATTCGCGCCAATGTACCACCGGGGACACAAGGCGCGCTGGTGTCGCTCGATCGCGACGGGGCGGTGCGGGCAATGGTTGGCGGCACCGATTATGTCAGCTCGATCTACAATCGTTCGACACAGGCTGTCCGCCAGCCAGGTTCGGCGTTCAAGCTGTTCGTATTTCTGGCAGCACTCGAAGGCGGGATGACGACCGATACCAAGCTTGTCGACGAACCTATCGATATCAACGGCTGGCGCCCGCGCAATTCGAACGGTGCCTTTCGCGGCGAAATGGATCTGCGCACGGCCTTCACATATTCGGTTAACACGATCGCCGCCAAGATCGGCGCGGATGTCGGAACCTCGGCGATTGCCGGAATGGCGCAGCGTTTCGGCATCACCACGCCGATTAATACCCAGCCATCGATGGTGCTTGGCACATCCGACGTGCGGCTGATCGATATGACGCGTGCTTATGCTGCGGTATCAGCAAAGGGCGTTGCGATTTCGCCCTATGGCATCATGCGCGTCACCGATGATAAGGGCCGCATCCTCTATCGCCACTTGGCCGATATGTCGCGTGTGATCGTCCCGCCTTATGTTGCAGCGGGGATGACCGATCTGCTCCAGACCGCGGTCAATGCAGGGACGGGCAAGGCGGCGCAGATCGGGCGACCTGTAGCCGGGAAGACAGGGACAACGTCATCGAACAAGGATGGCTGGTTCATGGGATTTTCTAGCGGGCTGACGACAGGCATCTGGATGGGGCGTGACGATGCGCGCCCGGTGCGCGGATTGCAGGGCGGAACAGCGCCCGCCCGCGCTTTTGCCCAGTTCATGAAAGCGGCCACATCAGGTCGCCCGATCGAACAGTTCGATACCAAGGTGACACTGCCCGAATGGCAGCTCGAGCCCGATGAAGAAGCCTATTTCGGCGACCCCGATGAGGCATTTGTCGATGGCGACGGCAATCCGATCGGTGCCGATCCGGACGTCGGCACGATGAAAACGCCCGAGATCGAGGTCGATCCGCTAGCCGAAGACCGGCCCGAAGACCTGATCCCCGGAATTCCCGAGCCGCAATAGGCGTTAGACCCTTCCAAAGCTGTGCAATGCGCTGCCATGGGTTTTCAGCCAGTTGTGCGCTGCCTTTGGATCATCGTCTGTCAACTGGGCGGCGAGCGCATGGAACGCCTCGCCATGGTTCATGTGGATCCGGTGCGCGACCTCGTGCGCAACGATCGCCTGACGCACGAAATCGGGTGCAAGGATCAACCGCCAGCTATACCGGATCGCGCCTGCCGCACTGCAACTGCCCCACCGCGATACAGGATCGCCAACTCCTACTGCAAGTACCGTAATTCCGGCAGCGGCGGCAAGCGCACGCGTTTCTGCCGTCAAGACGCGTTTGGCCTCTGCCTTGAGGTAACGAATCAGCCTTGGCTCGAGCGTTTCTAGAGGGCCACCGATCGTGAGGGCCCGGTCGCACCGTCGCGGAACGCGCGAATAGCGAGGGTTCCAGTCAAGCAGAACCGTATCGCCTGATATCGTCAGCGCCATTCCGGGCACGATCGGCTGCGACCGGGGCAGTCGCGCCAATTGCGCCTCGGCCCAGCCGCGCCGGGTTTCGGCCCACGCGAGCGCCGGGCCGATTGCCGCACGCGCCGGCAGCATCAGCCGGATGCTTCGCGTCTTGAGATCGACCGATAACCGCATCGATCGCGCCTGCGCCGAACGCACCACGGTCAGCGGCTTGCCACCCATTTGCAGCGGCTCAATAGCGGGCTTGGTCTTCCAGAACATGATCTTCCAGTTCGCCTGCATCGCTTTCGGATATCGTCCAGCCGCGCACCGAGGCACCCGCCCGATGGATCGAATCGCGATCTCCGGTGATCAGATAATGCCATTCGGGCAAAGCTTTGCCTTCGGAACGGCGCACATAGGCACAGGTTTCGGGCAGCCAGTTGATCGTCGCGAGGCTTTGGGGGGTCAACCGAATGCAATCGGGCACGTGCAATCGCCGCCGCAGATAATCGCCGCATCGTCCAGCGCGCCGGTCGAGCAAGCGGCACGCGACATTGGTCGGATACAATTTTCCTGTATCCTCATCCTCAAGCTTGTGGAGGCAACATTTGCCGCAGCCATCGCACAACGCTTCCCATTGTGCCGCGTCGAGCGCGTCGAGCGGAAGCGCTTCCCAGAAACGGTCGGTCATCGCACCCACTGCCGCAACTCAGCGGCGATCGCTTCCGGCGCGCCATCATGCGACAGGATCGCAATGGGCTCGCCCTTGGGGCCGAACAGATATGCGACACGGCTGTGATCAACAAGATAGGCGCCATTGCCCTTGTCTTCGCCCTTGCCTGCAAACACAGCGAAGGTTTTCTTGGCAGCTTCGATCTGGGGCTCGGTGCCCGTCAGACCCAAAAGCCGCGGGTGAAACGCATTGGTATATTCGGTGAGGATCGCTGGCGTATCCCGAGCCGGATCGACGCTGATAAACAGCGGTTGCACCTTGGCTGCGCGCCCGCCATCAGCCTTTTCAAAGGCTTTGAACCCCTGCATCAGATTGCGAAGATCGACAGGACACACGTCGGGGCAAAACGTGTATCCGAAATAAACGATGCGGTATTTGCCCGAAAATTGCGCGTCGGTCACGGCTTGGCCATCTTCGCCCGTCAGTGTGAACGGGCCACCGATCCGTGCGCCTGCCAGCGGTGGCGCTTCGGGCGCACTGCCGCAGCTGGCCAGAAGCAGTAAGGTTCCAAGAGCGATCGATCGGTTCATCATGCGGCCAGCCTTGCTTTGTTAGCCACGGCTGCGCAAGAGAACAGCTTCCAACAGGGCCAATATACGATGTCGAGAATGTTCCGGACAGCAGTGGCAGCGATCATCGCCGCAACCCCGACACTTGCTGCGGCGCAATTTTCGGAAAGCTATCAGTTTTTGAAGGCGGTGCGCGATCGTGATGGTGCCAAGGCGACCGAGGCTCTGGGAAAACCGGGATCGGTGATCATCGACACGCGCGATCAATCGACAGGCGAATCGGCGCTGCACATCGTGACACGCGGGCGCGATCTGACCTGGATGAACTTTCTTCTGGCGCGCGGGGCCAAGCCCGACACGCGCGACAAGGCGGGCGAGACGGCGCTGCTTGCTGCCGCACAGCTCGGCTTCATCGAAGGCGCGCAGGCGCTTGTGAAGTTCCGCGCCAATGTGAACCTTGGGAATTCGAGCGGTGAAACCCCCCTCCACCGCGCGGTTCAGCGGCGTGATGCGGCCATGGTGCGGTTCCTGATGCAATCGGGTGCCAATCCTGCCCGCGCCGATACGCTCGCCGGGCTTTCCCCTCGCGATTATGCGGCGCGCGATACGCGAGCGATAGCCATCCTTAAAATAATCGACGAGACCAAAGCTGCCAAGCCCAGCAGCCCGGTTGCCGGACCGAAATTTTAGCCGCGTTCGCCATAGGTTCCGCGTGTTGTCTAGATTCTCTCGCCCGATAATCGTTGGCAAATCATGTCGAGCTGTTCGAGCGTGGCGTAATGCAGCGTGATGGTTCCCGTTTTCTGCTGATGGCGAATTTCGGTTTTCAGTCCGGTCAGGTCGGCCAACTGGCGTTGAAGCAACGCGATGTCGGGATCGGTTTGACGTGAAACCCGCGGGCGCTTTGGTACATTGCCGCTTTTGACGAGCGCCTCGGTCTGGCGGACCGATAATTTCCGCGCAATGACCTGACGCCCGAGCGTTTCGGGATCGTCGCTCATCAACAACGCCCGCGCATGGCCCATCGTCAGCTCACCCGCGCTCAACCAGCCGTGAACGCGCATCGGAAGGTTCGACAGCCGGATGAGATTGGCGACATGACTGCGCGATTTGCCGACGGTTTTGCCAACCTGGTCTTGCGAATAGCCATGATCGATCAGCTTCTGATATGCGACGCCTTCTTCATACGCATTTAATTGTTCGCGTTGGATATTTTCGATGATTGCCAACTCGAGCGCGGTCTTGTCATCGAAATCGCGCACGATGACCGGAACCTGGTGCAGCCCCGCACGCTGCGCCGCACGCCATCGGCGTTCACCCGCCACGATTTCCCACCAGCCATCGCCCTTGGCGGCGCGAACGATGATCGGCTGCAACATCCCACGTTCGCGAATCGAGGCCGCCAGCTCATCGAGCGCAATATCATCGAATGTCTTGCGCGGTTGATTGGGCATCGGACGCAGACCTGCCGTATCAACAAGTTTGACGCCCTGCGGCGGCGCATCGCCTGTAACACTCACAGGCGTATCGATCGGCATATCGCCCATCAAGGCAGACAGACCCCGTCCGAGCCCCGTCCGCCTTTTGCTTGCCGCTGGCGCTGGGTCTTCGGTCATGCTGCAACTTTCAATCGGGGCAGCCGCGTCACCACTTCGCGTGCAAGCTGCATATAGGCTTCGGACCCTGAGCACCGGTGATCGTAGATCAATGCCGGAAGTCCGTAGCTTGGGGCTTCAGACAGGCGCACGTTACGCGGGATCACCGTTTCGAAAACAGCCGACCCCAGACACCCACGCACATCGTCGGCGACCTGCTCGGTTAGCCGGTTGCGCTTGTCATACATCGTCAGCGCCACGCCGAGGATCGAAAGCTGTGGATTGAATTTGCCCCGGATGCGCTCAAATGTCTGGAGTAACTGACTTAATCCCTCGAGCGCAAAAAACTCACACTGAAGCGGGACCAGTAGCGATTGCGCCGCCACGAGAGCATTGATGGTCAGCATCCCCAGCGACGGGGGGCAATCGATCAGAACGGCGTCCCATTTGTCGAACGGAACGGCGTCGAGTGCCATTGCCAGCCGGTGGCTGCGCTGTTCCACCTCGACCAATTCTATCTCTGCACCCGATAGGTCCTGGGTTGCCGGCACGATATGCAGCCCGGGAATGGTCGTTGCAATCGCAGCTTCGGCAAGGCTCGCGTGACCCATCAACACGTCGTAACTCGAAACATCGCGCGCCGCATGATTGATCCCAAGACCAGTCGACGCATTGCCCTGAGGATCAAGATCGATCAGAAGCACGCGCCAGCCGATCGCTGCGAGCGCCGTTGACAAATTGATCGCCGTGGTCGTCTTTCCGACGCCGCCCTTTTGGTTGGCAATGGTGATTCTGATCATCTGGCCCTCGGCGCAACCCCGATCGCGTCAATGATTGCCGCTTCGGGATCGGACACGCTATGTTTCACGTGAAACACTCCCTGCCAGCTTTCGCAGATGCTTTCCAGTTCGGTTTGTGCTGATTTTCCCTTCGGCAGCAACCATTGTGTTTTTGGCGTCGAAAAGCGGTGCGCAAGTGGGAAGAGTCGCGCCAATGGGGCAAATGCACGCGCAGTGATGACGTCGAACGTCCTGCTCTGAAACGCGTCGAGTTGGCACAACGCGATGCTGACATGATCAAGCCCAAATCGCGAGGCGCAATCGCGCAAGAACTCGGCGCGGCGGCGGCGTGACTCAACAAAGGTGATCGGCGTGTGGTTCAGCATGGCAAGGATCATGCCCGGGAACCCTGCTCCTGTCCCGAGATCGAGCCAGGTTTCGTCGGTGCCGAAGCTCAGTGGGGGGGAGGAACGGTCAGTCGATGTTGCGTCTTTGCCTGCGATGCGTTCGCGTCGAAGCATCAGCAGCTGCGCCGAATCGACAATGTGTCTGGCCCAGAAATAGGGAATCGAGCCCGCACTGATCAGATTCTGCCGGTCATTCTCGGCGATGACCATCTCGCGAAACGCATCGAGCCGGGCGCGCGTTTCACGTGAAACATTCAAAGTGTCGATTAACCAGGCTTGCGCCTCATCCTCGGTCACGCAGCCATTTTCCGGGTATGGACGAGGATGGTGGCAAGCGCAGCCGGCGTGATCCCGCGGATTCGCTCGGCCGCGCCAAGCGTTGCCGGACGCGACGCACTTAACCGCTCGACCATCTCGATCGATAAACCCGCAATCGTGGCATAATCGAAATCGGGCGCGATCGTCACTTGCTCTGCAGAACGCATTGCCCGCACCTCGGCGTCCTGCCGCGCAACATAGGGCGCGTAACGCGCATCTTCGACGATCTCGTCAATGACCGAATGATCGGCATCGGAAACCTCAGGCATCCAGCCCGCAGTGCGAATTCGGTCGAATGCCGTTTGCCGCTCACCATTGGGGCCGGGCGCCACATCGGCTACGAGGCCATCGATCAGCGACACCCGCTTTGCATCGCGCGCTTCGAACCATGACTGGCGTTCTGCGCCGACGCAACCGATGGTCAAAGCCAGTGGCGTCAGTCGTGTCGCTGCGTTGTCAGCGCGCAGCCGCAATCGGTATTCGGCGCGCGCCGTCAGCATCCGATAAGGTTCTGTCACGCCTTGCAACACCAAATCATCGATCATCACCCCGATATAGGAGGATGCGCGATCGAGGATCACCTTTGGCTTGTGCAATGCGTGCGCCGCCGCATTTAACCCAGCAATCAGACCTTGCGCGGCAGCCTCTTCATATCCGGTCGTCCCGTTGATCTGCCCCGCACACCAGACCCCCGGGAGCGCGCGGATGGCAAGCGTCGCATCCAGCGCACGCGGATCGATATAATCATATTCAACGGCATAGCCCGGCTGCACGACCCGGGCTTGCTCAAGCCCCTTGATCGTGCGCAAAAAGGCCTCCTGCACATCGACCGGGAGCGACGTTGAGATGCCATTGGGATAGACAAGTCGATCGTCGAGACCTTCGGGTTCGAGAAAAATCTGGTGACCATCGCGATCGCCGAAGCGGTGAATCTTGTCTTCGATCGAAGGACAATAACGCGGACCCTGGCCTTCGATATCGCCGGCAAATAGCGGCGATCGATCGAGATTGTTCCGGATAATATCATGCGTGGCCCGGTTGGTTCGCGTGATCGCACACCAAAGCTGTGGTGTTTCACGTGAAACAGTCATGTCCGACATTGTCCAGGACCCGCCATCGGATGGCTGCACTTCGAGCTGTGACCAATCGATGCTGCGCCCATCGAGCCGCGGCGGCGTTCCCGTTTTCAACCGCCCCATTGGCAGAATGAGATCGCGCAACTGCTTCCCCAAAACATGTGCACCCGCCTCACCTGCGCGCCCACCTGCAGTTCGCGCTTCGCCGCAGAACATCCTGCCGCCGAGGAAGGTGCCCGTTGCCAGGATGATTGCCGAGGCATGGAGACGTGTGCCATCGCCAAGCCGCAACCCCGTCACGCGGCCGCCGTCGATGGTGAGCGACGCCGCCTCACCTTCGATAATCGTCAATCGGGGTTGCGCGTTCAGCATGGCGTGGATCGCCGCCTTGAACCGCTTGCGATCCGCCTGAACGCGCGGACCGCGGACCGCCGCACCTTTTGCCGAATTGAGCATCCGGTAATGGATCGCCGCATGATCGGCAGCACGCGCGATCAGACCATCAAAGGCATCGACCTCGCGAACCAGATGCCCCTTGCCCAAGCCCCCGATCGCTGGATTGCATGACATTGCGCCAATCGTGTCGTGAGAAAATGAAACCAATCCGGTCGACGCGCCCATCCGTGCCGCCGCAGCCGCCGCTTCGCACCCGGCATGGCCGCCGCCGATTACAATGACATCGAAGCTGTGCATGATAAGCGTGGCGCTAGCCTTGCGGCGCAGCGCGGTCAATTTCTGGCGCTATTTCCCCACGCAAAATTGCCCGAAAAGCGCGTCGAGCATATCCTCGACACCCGCGCGGCCGGTGATCCGGTCAAGCGCCTGGCGTGCGGTACGGAAGAGTTCGGCGGCAATCAGCAAATCTCCTTCTGCCACTCCAGCACCAATCGCGGACTGCGCCTCGCCGATCAAACCCCGATGCCGGGCGTTGAGCGCGATGCTGTCAGGCGGCGGGAGCATTGCCTTGGCGCGCATCACAATCGCCTCGCGCAATGCCACCATTCCCTCCCCGGTGATTACCGATACCGCCAGCCCCTCTGCGACCGGCCCCAAATCCGCTTTGGCGGCGATCAGCAACGCTCGCTCAGGCACCGTTCTGGCATCACCAAGCCACAACACCAAATCGGCTTCGGCAAGCGCCGCTTGCGACCGGGCGATGCCGATGGCTTCGACCGCATCTGTCGCATCGTCGCGCAATCCGGCGGTATCGATCAGCAGCAGCGGCACGCCCCCAAGCGCAATCGGTGCGTCGATCCTGTCGCGCGTTGTTCCGGCTACCGATGTGACAATGGCGGCATCACGTTCGATCAACGCATTGAAAAGGCTAGATTTTCCGGAATTCGGCGGCCCCGCCAGCACGATGCGCACACCATCGCGCAGCCGCTCGGCGGCGGGCATGGCAAGTGCGGTTGCCAGATCGGCGGCAAGCAAAGCTGCGCCATCTCGCCAACCGCTATTCTGCCCGGCAACATCGGCCTCGTCGATGAAGTCGATTTCAGCCTCGACCTGCGCGGCAACCAGCAGCAGCTGCGTCCGCCAGCGATCGGTGTGCCGCCCCAGCCCGCCTTCGGCCAGCAGCATCGCCGCGCGGCGTTGGCTTTCGGTTTCGGCGGCAAGCAGATCGGCCAGCCCTTCGGCCTGCGCAAGATCGATCCGGCCATTGTCGAACCCACGGCGGGTGAACTCGCCCGGTTGCGCCTGCCGCAGCCCTGTGTGTCTGCCCAGTTCTGCGAGCACTGCCGCTACGACTGCGCGGCCACCGTGCAGGTGCAGCTCGGCCATATCCTCTCCCGTCGCGCTGGCAGGCCCTGCAAACCAGTAGGTCAGCGCACGATCCAACACCGCGCCATCTGCGTCCCTGATCGCCCTCAGCGACGCTGTGCGTGGTGGGGGCAACGGTCCTGATAGCGCGCGGAACGCCACTGCGGCGCGTGGTCCGCTGATCCGCACGATGGCGATCCCGGCGGGCAGTGCGCCGCTCGATAGCGCGAAGATCGTATCGGACAAATGCCTGCCTCAATCCTTTTTGCGCTTCGACGCTGCACCTGTCGCCAAATTACCGACGAGATCGCGAACAAAATCAATCCCGGCGGCGCTGCCCGGCATCCAGTTTCGCGCCATCGTTTCGAGCATGTCGGGCGTGATGCCCTTGGTCATCGTGTCCTTCATCCGGTCGAGATAGACATCATGCACGCTGGTCAGATCGGGCAAACCGACAAGGCGGCGGACTTCTTCGGGGGTGCAATCGACTTCGATATTGAACTTCATGAGGCGCTTCCTTGCTTGAGATGGCGCGGCAGGTGCGGCATTACTGCGCCATGGCCGGACCCATAGCAACAGCACGGATCGATACGCCAATAGGGTTGGTTACGCTATCCGCCGACGACCAATGGCTGACCCGATTGCGAATACATCTCGAACCATCTGGAGCGTCCGATGCGCTACGGCACCCCGTGCTTGCAAATGCCATGATGCAGCTGCGCGACTGGTTCGATGGCAGCCGGACGGACTTTGATCTCCCGCTGGAGAAACCTGACACGGCGGAAGGGCAAAACCTGCGCACCGGGATCGCGGCGATACCTTATGGAGAAACGCGCACCTATGGTGCAGTTGCCGCCGAAACCGGCTCGGTGGCGCGTGCCGTTGGGCAAGCGTGCAAAACCAATGCCTTTCCGATCATCATTCCCTGCCACCGCGTCACATCAGCAAGCGGCCCTGCCTATTATTCAGCAGGAGACGGCGCGCGCACGAAAGGCTGGCTGATCGATTTCGAACATGCACACCTTGCAACAGATCAAAGGACCAGATTGTTATGACAAGCTTTTCTATCGGCGGCATGAATGTGTTTGCCGCGGCTCCATCGACCGCACCGACAGCCGCGATCATCGTCATTCCCGAAATCTTCGGCGTAAACCCGGGGATCAGGCAGAAATGCGCAAAGCTCGCCGCACAGGGCTATCTCGCAGTCGCACCCGACATCTTCTGGCGGTTCGCGCCCGGGGTCGAACTTGATCCCGATGTGCCCGATCAGCTCAACGAAGCCTTTGGCTATTTCCAGCAGTATGACGCCAATGACGGCATGATCGACATCGAGGCCGCAATCAAGCACCTTCATGCGCAAGGGATCGGCAAGGTGGGCGCGGTGGGATACTGCCTTGGCGGGCGACTTGCCTATATGGCGGCGTGCCGGACCGATATCAGCGCCAGCGTCGGCTATTACGGCGTAATGATCGACCAGATGCTCGACGAAAGCCACGCGATTGCCAATCCGCTGATGCTTCACATTCCAACTGCCGATCATTTCGTCGGGCCAGAGGCACAGGCAGCGATCCATGCCGGGCTCGGCGATCACCCGAAGGTGACGCTTTACGATTATGACGGTCTCGATCACGGTTTTGCTGCCGAACTTGGCAACCGGCGCGACGAGACGGGTGCCCAGCTCGCCGATTCACGGACGGCGGCGTTTTTTGCCGAGCATCTGAGCTAGGCGATCGGACGGGGCAGCGGAGGCGCTGCCCCAGCTTCACCCACCAAATATCGCGTAGGCGAACCGCCCCACGCCAAGCTGCGGATCGACCCAGCCGTCGTAAATCATCTTGCCTGCGACATAGACGATCACTGCCATACCGACCCACGCAATCCACTTGTACCGCTCAATGTACTGCGCAATAATGTTGGCGGCGATCCCCATGAGTGCGACCGCAAAGATCAGGCCGACGATCATGATACCCGGATGATCCTTGGCTGCGCCAGCCACAGCAAGCACATTATCGAGGCTCATCGATACATCGGCAACCGCAACTGCCCATGCTGCGGCAGCAAAGCTCCGCGCGGGCTTGATCCCCGAGTTCTCATCGCCAGCAATTTCAGGCGAACCCGGCGATTCGGTCGCTTCGTTGTGTGTGATGTCGCGATACATTTTCCACGCGACCCAGAGCAGCAGCACGCCGCCTGCAAACACCAGTCCGACAATGCCGAGCAGCCAGGTAACCATCAGCGCGAAAATGACCCGCAACACCAGCGCTGCGATAACGCCGATGAGGATGACTTTTTTGCGCTGTTCGGCGGGCAGTCCGGCCGCAAGCGCACCGACGACGATGGCATTGTCGCCCGCAAGAACGATGTCGATCGCCAGCACCTGCAGAAACGCGGTCATTGCAGACGCTGTGCCGAGGTTCGAAAAATCCTTGACGATCGCCCCCCAGATTTCCGCTGGTCCGCCGAGCGATGGGGCGGCGGCGGTGGCGGCTTCAGCAGCCATGGCAATAAGATCGAACATAGCTTCCCCTTTGGGCGGCGGGATTAACCCGTTGTCACTGTCTTCTGTTCCCCGTCACAGGCAAAGCCTGCGCCGTCGGTCGATGCTGCGCTCGCCGTCCGGACCGGTCTGCGTCCGGGCGCGGTGCGCACCCGGCCAGACTCGGTCACTGATTCATCGAATCGAAGAAATCATCGTTGGTCTTTGAATCCTTCATCTTGTCGAGCAGGAACTCCATCGCATCAATCGTACCCATTTGCATCAGGATGCGGCGCAGCACCCACATCTTGGTCAGCTTGTCCTTTTCGACGAGCAATTCTTCCTTGCGGGTGCCCGATTTTCCAACATCGAGCGCGGGGAAAATGCGCTTGTCGGCAACTTTCCTGTCGAGCACGATTTCCGAATTGCCGGTGCCCTTAAACTCTTCGAAAATCACCTCATCCATCCGGCTGCCGGTATCGATCAATGCGGTCGCGATGATCGAGAGCGATCCGCCCTCTTCGATGTTGCGCGCCGCGCCGAAGAAGCGCTTGGGGCGTTGCAGCGCATTGGCATCGACACCACCGGTCAGCACCTTGCCCGATGACGGAACGACGGTGTTGTAGGCACGCCCGAGGCGCGTGATCGAATCGAGCAGGATGACGACGTCGCGCTTGTGCTCGACCAACCGCTTGGCCTTCTCGATCACCATCTCGGCGACCTGGACGTGGCGCGTCGCGGGCTCGTCGAAGGTCGAGGCGATGACCTCGCCCTTCAC
>JANPIQ010000063.1:0-4989 GCA_031425075.1 Sphingomonadales bacterium | reverse complement strand
TGTGCGGATGCGCGAAGATGGCGTGCTGCGCGAAACGCTGCGGATGCCGCCCAATGTTGCGCCGGAGCTCGTCAGCCGGATCAAAGTGATGGCGCGGCTCGACATTGCCGAACGCCGCGTGCCGCAGGATGGCCGGATCGGGCTGACGCTGGGTGGCAAGCAACTCGACGTCCGCGTATCCACGCTGCCCGCGCGGTCGGGCGAGCGCGTGGTGCTGCGTATCCTTGACAAGGAAAATGCCGGGATCGGGCTCGACGCCTTGGGTATGAAGCCTGTGCATCTAACGCTGCTGACCTCGGCGCTGGCCGAACCCAATGGCATCGTGCTGGTCACAGGGCCGACCGGCTCGGGCAAGACGACGACGCTTTATGCCGCGCTCCAGCTGTTGAACGATGGCGCGCGCAACATTCTGACTGTGGAAGACCCTGTCGAATATGCCGTAGATGGCGTAGGCCAGACGCAGGTCAACCCCAAGGTCGGGCTGACTTTTGCGGCGGGGCTGCGCGCGATCCTGCGGCAGGATCCCGATGTCGTGATGATCGGCGAAATCCGCGACCGTGAAACCGCCGAAATCGCGGTGCAGGCGTCGCTGACCGGGCATCTGGTGCTTTCGACCGTACACACCAACGATGCGCCCGGCGCGATCACGCGCATGCGCGACATGAAGGTCGAGCCATTCCTGCTCGCCTCGACGCTGCGTGCGGTGATTGCACAGCGACTGGTTCGGCGGCTCTGCCCCGAATGCCGCCGACCCGAACCGGCAGGCGCGGCATCGCGATTGCTCGGTTTGCCAACCGATGCGATCATCTACGAACCGGTTGGCTGTGCGGCATGCGGCAATACAGGGTTCAAGGGCCGCGTCGGGGTATTCGAAATGATCCGCGTCGATGACGAGATCCGCCGCCTGATAAACGAAGGCGGAGACGAACTCGCGATCGGCCGCCACGCATTCGCGCGCGCTGAAGGGCTGTCGGCGGCGGTGCGCCAGCTTGTCGCAGATGGCGTGACGACACCTGAGGAAGCGGTGCGCGTCGCGCGGCAGGATGTGGCAAATGAGCCGGTTTGATTATGTCGCGCTCGACGTCGCAGGGCGAGAGCGGCGCGGTGCTGTGGCGGCCCCCGATGCAGCGACGGCGCGCGCCAATCTGACCGCAAAGAAGCTCTACGTTGTCAGTGTCGATGCACGGCGCGATGGCGTGGCCGGGCAGCCGTCGCTGCTCACCATGCTCCGCTTCGGCGGGCCGCGGCTCGCTGGGCGAGAACTGATGCTGTTCACGCGGCAACTCTCGACACTCGTCCAGGTCAGCCCGCTCGAAGAGGCGCTGCGGACGATTGCGATCCAGACTGAAACCCCGCGTGCTGCGCGCGTCATCGAAACGGTGCACAGCGGCGTGTTCGAAGGCCGCCGCCTTGCCGATGCGATGGCAGGCGAAGCGCGCAGTTTTCCGGCGCTGTATCGCGCGATGGTCTCGGCGGGCGAAAGTGCGGGCAATCTCGGTCCGATCCTCGAACGGCTGGCGGCGTTGCTCGAACGCCAGGCCGAAATCCGCAGCAAGATCATTGGCGCTGTCGCCTATCCGATCGTGCTTGCGATTGTCGCGGTTGTGGTCGTTGCGATGCTGATGATCATTGTCGTGCCCAAGATCGTCGAGCAGTTCGATGGCGAGGGGCAGCCGCTGCCTTTGCTCACACGGATCGTGATGTCGATTTCGACGGTGCTTGCCGGGTGGTGGTGGGCGATCCTGATTGCAACCGCATTGGCCGCAATCGGCGGGTGGTTTCTGCTTCAGAACCCCGCAACGCGGCTCGCGTTCGACAGCGCGCTGCTTCGCATCCCGCTGATCGGGCGGTTGATGCGCGACCTCCACGCCGCGCGGATGGGGCGGACGCTCGCCAGCATGATCGGGGGGCGGTTGCCGCTTTATGAAGGGCTAACGCTGACAAGCCAGACGGTGCGCAACCGCGCGTTGCGCAAATCATCGGAGGAGATTGCCGAACAGGTGCGTGGTGGCGGCAGCCTTTCGGCAGCGCTCAAGGCGTCGGGGGTGTTCCCGCCGCTGCTTGTCTATCTTGCCGCCTCGGGCGAAAATTCGGGTCAGCTCGACATGATGCTCGAACGCGCAGCCGATTATCTCGAGCGCGAATTCGACAATGTCACGACGACGGCGCTGGCGCTGCTCGAGCCCGGCATCATCATCATCATGGGCACGGTCGTCGCGCTGATCGTTCTCGCGATCCTCCTCCCTATTCTCCAGCTCCAATCGATGGTAGGATTATGAAACAGAAATTGCATCGCAACGAACGAGAGGAAGAAGGCTTCACGCCCTTGAGGCGCTCCGCCGAAAACGGCTTCTCGCTTGTGGAACTCATGGTCGTTCTCGTTATCATCGGGCTGCTGACTGCGATCGTGGCGTTCAACGTGTTGCCGCAGCAGGATAAGGCGATGGCGGGCAAGGCGAGGGCTGATATCGCTAACATCGACTCGGCGCTCGAGATGTACAAGCTCAACAATCTGACCTTCCCCCCGCCCGGCGAGGGGCTGCAGGCGCTGGTGGCCAAGGACATCATCAAGAAACTGCCCAACGATCCGTGGGGCCGCCCGTATCGCTATGACAATCCGGGGCGTCGCGGCGATGTCGATGTGTACTCTCTGGGTGCCGACGGCACCGAAGGCGGCGAGGAGGACAATGCCGATATCGGCAACTGGCAGTAAGTACGAGCATGGCTTTACGCTCGTCGAGCTGATGGTCGTGATGGCGATCATTGGCCTTCTGAGCGCTGTCGTGGTCCTCAATATCCCCACCCGCGCAATCGCGCCTCTGGCAGAGGCGCGCACTCTGGTGACGATCCTCGATGCCGCGCGGACCGGGGCCGTCATCAACGCCCGCGCAATCCGGGTGCGGTTCGGCGGCGGTGCGCCTGTGGCAGAGCAGCGGCGGCGCGGGGTATGGGTGGCGCTGCCGCCCAAGGCCGCCGGCCTGTCGCGCTGGCCCGCCGACGTCGCGACCTCGCCCGGAGAGGTCGTGTTCGATCCGACGGGGACAGTGAGCGGGGCGAGCGAAATCAGCCTGACGCGAAATGGCGGAACTGCGCGCGTGCTGGTCGACGCCGAGGGGACGATCCGTGTTGCAGGGTGACCTTACCAAAGCGGTTCACGCCAAGCCGCCAAGCCGCCAAAAAGTCTGGCTTGGCGAAGCCATTGACGGCAATTCAGTAGCCGGGGGATTTTCAGTCCCCGTGCTTCGCACAATGCCTTGGCGGGTTGGAGACTTGGCGCGAACCTCTTCTTCTTCTTCTTCTTCTTCTTCTTTAGGCTTCACGCTGATCGAGATGATGGTCGCGCTTGCGATTTTCAGTCTGGCAGCGCTTGCGCTGGTGCGGCTGCAGGGGGCGACGGTGCGCAATACCGCCACGGTCGATGCGCAGGCAATGGCGCAGATCGTTGCCAACAACATCGCGGTGGAAAGCCTTACCGATCCGGGCGCGCCGGCGATCGGCGACAGCAGCGGACGGGAACAAAATGGCGGGCAGAGCTGGCGCTGGTCGCGCAGCGTGGCGACAACCGCCGATCCCAAGATCGTCCGCATCGATATCGCGGTCACCGATCCGCGCGGACGGCCAGCCGCGCAGATCACGCTGGCGAGGATCACGCAGTGATGGCTGAATTGGCAAAGGGGGTACGTCGCGCGAAGGCGCTAAGGCGCAAACTCAGGGTGCAAAGCACAGGATTTGATGGCGAACAGGTCACCAATTTGGTCTCAATGCCAGCGCCAAGCGAAACTCCTTCGCGCCTTCGCGCCTTCGCGCGCACCCCTTTTTGTTCTGACGGCTTCACGCCCCTTCGGCGTTTCGCCGAAAACGGCTTCACGCCCCTTCGGCGTTTCGCCGAAAACGGCTTCACGCTGGTCGAACTCATCGTCGCGCTTGCCATTTTCGGGCTGATCTCGGCGGCGGGCGTGGGGTTGCTCGGCACCAGCGTGCGATCGCAGGAAGCGGTGGGCGTGAAGCTCGACAGCATCGCTGCAGGGCAAAAGCTTGGCAGCCTTATGGCGACCGACATGGCGCAGGCGCTGCCACGGATCACGCGCAATGCCGAAGGTGCGCCGCGACGCGCCTTCACCGCGAACGAAAGCGGTGTGCTGATCGGGCTGGTCCGCACAGCTGGCGCGACTGGCGGCGGCGGCGTTCGCCCGGGGGTTCAGCGGATCGAGTGGCGCTTCGTTCGCGGGCGGTTGCGACGCGCGGTATCGCCCATGCCCGATGGCGCGGTGATCGGCGAAGGCAGCCTGATCGCCGACAATCTCGACAGCGTCGCGCTGCGCATTCGCGACAAGGGCGAATGGCGCGACCGCTTCGATGCGTTACGCCCCGATGCCATGCCACAAGCGGTCGAACTGGTGCTGACCCCGCGCGGCGGCGCGCCGGTTCGTCGCCTGTTCCTGGTCGGACCCGGGCAGCCTGAACCGGCAAGCCTCAATCAGGTACGCGCACCATGAGGCCGCAGCGGTCCGAACGCGGCATGGCGCTGCTTACCGTGCTGGTGCTCGTGGCGTTCATTTCGGTGGTGGCGTCGATCTCGCTCGAACGGCTGAGGCTGTCATCGCGGATGACGGCCAATATCGCGGCCCTCGATCAGGCGCGCAATTATGGCTATGTCGCCGAAACGATCGTGCTGTCACGGCTGGCGACGCTGGCGGGGCCCGACGTTGCCCGCACGACGGTCGATACCGGACTGATCGGCGTCGATCTGCCCTTCCCTGTCGAACGCGGGACAGCAACGGTGCGGATCGACGATGGTGGCAATTGTTACAACGTCAACAGCGTGGTGCAGGGCGAACCCGGACAGCCGCTATCGTCGCGGCCGACAGGGATGCTGCAGCTCGAGGCGCTTATCCTCCTGACAGGCGCACAGCCCGCCGCCGCGCGGCAGATTGCCGCGGCGACTGCCGACTGGATCGACGGCGATAATGTGGCCCTGCCCGGCGGGGC
>JANPIQ010000062.1:0-1696 GCA_031425075.1 Sphingomonadales bacterium | reverse complement strand
GCATCTTCAGCAAGAGGTATTTATATGGTGAAGGTCGCCGATCAAACTAGTAAGACGGTATTTAATTCGAAGGTTGTACTTCAATAAAATTGTTTTCATTAATTGGAAAGCCACTACATAATCTGTAGTGGCTTTTTTAATGTTCAATATTCAAGTTCAATTTCCTTTGAATCGAATCTCTGCAAGTCTCGAATGACTATACCACTTGAGGATTGTTTGTTGTTTGTTGCTTGTTGATTGTTGTATTCTTGTATTTTATCTTAGCTCCTCTTCCATATAGTTTTTACCAATTTCGCCTTCTCCTTAAAATCGCCGCACTTCCCGTCTCCTTTTCCAGTAATTCCTCCCGATGGTGCGCAGGTACCTTTGCAATTTTCGTCGAACAGAATATCATACTGGTCGCAGCAATCTGCTTTGAATAAAAACATCCTCTTACCGTTGAATTCATATTCATCTACCTGCAGTGGAGGATTTTCATACTGATTATTCTGTAAACGACTTAACTGCTCATTAACGCATGCAGGCAGATTATCATTATAAACATAGGTGTTGTTGCCTTTTACTGGCAAAGTTGTTGCGGCTTTTTTTGTTGTCCCGCAAGCAATGGCCAGTAAAATGCTCAGGTGTATAAATGCTGTTTTCATTATATGGGGTTTGATAGAGTAATACACTACTTAATCAAGGACCATTCCGGAGTTTCAGTTTGCTTTCAGCCTGAGTATTACAACGACCATCGCCAACTCATAACTTCTTATCTTTGATGCCCTTATAAATAAATTTTGGAAAAAAGCAATTTTGTAGATCAGATCAGGATTTTCTGCCGCAGTGGACATGGTGGGGCGGGAAGCAAGCATTTTCGTCGAGATAAATTCACAGCTATGGGCGGCCCCGATGGTGGAGACGGTGGCCGGGGAGCACATATTATTCTAAAAGGGAATAGCAATCTCTGGACTCTTTTACATCTCCGCTATTTTAAAAATGTACTTGCAGAAGATGGTGAAGGGGGAAGTAGAAGCAACAGTAGTGGTCGTTCAGGGAAGGACGTAATAATAGAAGTACCCCTAGGCACAATTGCCAGGGATGAGGAAACGGGCAACCAGGAAGCGGAGATATTAAATGATGGTGATGAAATAATCTGGATACCAGGTGGGCGAGGCGGTTTAGGTAACTCACATTTTGCTACGCCAACCAACCAGGCACCGGAGCATGCTCAGCCAGGTGAAGCAGGGCTCGAGGGGTGGAAAGTTCTTGAACTTAAAGTATTGGCCGATGTCGGACTCGTTGGATTTCCAAATGCAGGAAAGTCCACCTTATTATCTGTTATAACAGCTGCAAAACCAAAGATTGCAGATTACGCTTTTACTACGATTACTCCTAATCTAGGCATGGTTGAATATAGAGATGGGAAAAGTTTTTGTATTGCTGATCTTCCAGGCATTATTGAAGGAGCTGCGGAAGGTAAAGGTTTGGGACACCGTTTCCTAAGACATATAGAACGCAACTCGCTACTTCTCTTTCTCATTCCTGCTGATAGTGACGATCACAAAAAAGAATTTAATATCCTGGTCAATGAACTTGAAGAGTACAATCCAGAACTCCTCAATAAACAATTTGTTATCGCAATCAGTAAATCAGATATGCTGGATGAAGAATTGAGAAGTGCAATTGAAAAAGAATTACCTCCCGATATTCCTCA
>JANPIQ010000061.1:0-1951 GCA_031425075.1 Sphingomonadales bacterium | reverse complement strand
GCGATGGTCGAAAGCGCCGTTGCGGTTGGCGAGCAGCCGATCGATGAAGTCTATTCGGACCGGGATTGGTCATTCGCCGATCCGGCACCACTCGCATCCGAACTGGCCGAATCGTCTGAGCAACGGACAGCGTTAACGCGCGCATTGTCTCAACTGGGTGAGCGGGAGGCGCTCGTTCTTCAGCTGTTTTTCGTCGAGGAACTGAACCTTCACGAAATTGGCATCATGCTGGGTATAGGTGCGGCGCGCGTCTGTCAGATCAAAAAATCCGCGCTCTCGAAAACCAGGTTGCTGATCGAGGACAATGTTAAATCCTGTCCGGCGGATAGTGAGGCGACGAGATCATCTGGCGGAAGTATCGTTGATATCGTGCGGCCCTGTAACGCGTTGTAAGAAAGCGCCTTGACTCACTGTCTCCAAGCGCGGATTCCGCTATACAATGACGGGTGGCGTTCTGGGGGGAAGAGTCGGTTCGGCTGAACCTGACGGCGATGCGCCGGGGATCGATCCTGCGCTTGCTTGTTTCATTCTGCTTGCCAAATTTCTCGGCGTTCCTGCCGACCCGCAACAAATCATGCACGATCGCGGCAAGGGCGGCTCGTCTGTCACGCTTGAAGATCTGGCGAGGATTTCGAAAAAGCTTGCGCTGATCGCGCGGATCAGGGGGGCGGTTGGCGATCAATTGCGGCAGCTTCCTTTACCGGCGATCGTTGAGTGTTCCAACGGCGGCAGCGTCATCCTGCTCAAGATCGAAGAAGATAGCCTCGATCCGCGCTACCTGATCCAGTCGCCTTTGCGGGAGCGCCCCGAGGTGTGGACGCAAGCCCAATTCGACGCACACTACGCCGGGCGAGTGCTGCTGCTGACGACGCGTGAAGCGATGGCGGGCGATGCGCGCCCGTTCGATATCAGCTGGTTCATCCCCGCACTTGTCAAATACCGCAAGCCGCTGCGCGATGTGTTGCTCGCTTCGTTCTTCATTCAGCTGATGGGTCTTGTGTCCCCCATCTTCTTTCAGCTTGTGATCGACAAGGTGCTTGTCCACCAATCGATGACGACGCTCGATGTGCTTGCGTTCGGGCTTGCCGTGGTGCTGACGTGGGAAACGGCGTTGTCAGGCTTACGGAACTGGCTGTTTGCGCATTCGACCAACCGCGTTGATGCCGAACTGTCGACGCGATTGTTTGGGCATTTGCTCAATCTTCCACTGTCGTATTTCGAAGCGCGGCGCGTGGGTGACAGCGTCGCGCGCGTCCGAGAGCTCGAGCGTATCCGTGAATTTCTGACGTCGAATGCAGTAACCGTCGTGATCGATCTGTTTTTCACGATCGTGTTTTTCGCGGTGATGTACCTTTATTCGCCGATGCTGACGCTGATCGTGGCGTTGTCGATCCCTGTCTATATTCTGATATCGGTGCTGATATCGCCCAAGCTGCGCGATCTGCTTGATGAAAAATTCCGGCGTGGTGCCGAAAACCAGGCGTTTCTGGTCGAAGCCGTGTCAGGCGTCGGCACGCTCAAATCGATGGCGGTCGAACCGCAGATGCGCGATCGCTGGGAGCGGCAGTTCGCAGGCTATGCGACCACGGGATTTCAGGTGACGCAACTGGCCAACTGGGGCAGCCATGCGATCCAGCTCGTGTCGAAACTGACGACGGTGCTGATCCTGTATTTCGGTGCAAAGGCGGTTATCGCGGGCGATCTTTCAGTGGGGTCGCTTGTGGCATTCAACATGCTGGCAGGCCGCGTCGCAGCTCCGATCCTGCGGCTTTCGCAGCTCTGGCAGGATTTCCAGCAAGTGCGGATTTCGGTAGATCGGCTTGGCGACGTGCTCAACGCAGTCCCTGAGCCTGTGTACAACCCCAGCCGCGCATCGCTGCCACCGATCGAAGGCCGGATCGAATTCGATAAGGTGCGGTTTCGCTACCGCCCCGACGCGCCCGAGGCCTTG
>JANPIQ010000060.1:0-3741 GCA_031425075.1 Sphingomonadales bacterium | reverse complement strand
ATAGACTTCGGTCAGAACGTCGCCGATCACGTAGCTGATCGGGAAGAACAGCACGCCTGCGCCGAATGTCCACTCGGTCCCCCCGGGCAGCGTGACGTACGACGGCTTGGACGCGCCGATCAGGTTGGAGAGCAGCAGGATCGCGACGAA
This sequence comes from Sphingomonadales bacterium, assembly GCA_031425075.1. Taxonomy (GTDB): domain Bacteria; phylum Pseudomonadota; class Alphaproteobacteria; order Sphingomonadales; family Sphingomonadaceae; genus Aquisediminimonas. The sequence goes on along the minus strand of JANPIQ010000060.1, from coordinate 3,591 downwards.
CGCGGCCATCACGAAGTCGTAATAGCGGAATTGGCGCGGCGCGGCGGCGTCGCCTTCGATGCGCGTGACCCCGTCCGTCATGCGCGGCAGTGCTATCGCGATTTGCGCGCAGCGCAAAGCGGCCTTATTCGCAAGCCCGGCGCGCGCCCGTAGCTCATCTGGATAGAGCGCGAGACTTCTAATCTTGAGGTCGCAGGTTCGACTCCTGCAGGGCGCGCCAGTTTGCTTGCTGTTGATCCGATGTTGCTGTCGAATTGAATATGGAGTTTTGCAGGCTATCGTGTCACGACGAGCCCCTATGATCGACTTAGCAAGCCTTGTTCAACCTGATCGCGGCGAAGTTGCGACGCCTGTTCTTCTGCTCACCGAAAGCGAATTCGAAAACTGGCGAGATGGTCAGCCAGAATCGGCCCGTCTCCAAATTTCGGTGAACCGATTTTCGGCAAAGAAAGGCGAATGCCTTGCGATTTTCGGCTCGGGCGAATTGCCACTAGTCTGGATTGCCGGAGCGCCTGAAACGATCGGGCCATGGGACATTGCATCATTGGCTTCGAAACTGCCGGAAGGCACGTATCGCCTGTCTCGATCTCCCGGCTTGGGAGCGCTTGGCTGGCTATTGTCCCAGCATAGGTTCGAACCTTACAAAACGTCCGCCGCCACGGGCGCGGTCGTACTTTTGACGGACAAGCCCGGCGATATCGCAGAAACCGTGCGGATTGCCGCGGCCACTGCGCTCGTACGCGATCTGGTGAATACCCCTGCGCTCGACATGGGGCCCGAACAGATCGAAGCCGCATCCGAATCAATCGCCAAGCGGTATGGCGCCACGATCGATGTAACGCGTGGCGGTGAGCTTGAAGCAGGCTATCCGATGATTCATGCGGTTGGCATGGCGGCTGAACGGTCGCGCGCACCCAGGATAATCGAGTTGAACTGGGGCAACCCCGATCACCCGCGCATCGCAATCATCGGCAAGGGGGTGACCTTCGATAGCGGCGGGCTCAACATCAAACCGGGTTCGGGCATGCGCCACATGAAAAAGGATATGGGCGGGGCCGCACACGCGCTAGGGCTCGGGCAGATGATCATGGATGGACGGCTTCCCGTGCGGCTCCATCTGCTGATCCCCGCAGTTGAAAACAGCATCGCTGGAAATGCGTTTCGGCCCGGCGACGTTTTGCGATCGCGGAAAGGGCTCACGGTCGAAATCGACAACACCGATGCCGAAGGACGCCTTGTTCTGGCCGACGCACTGACCCGTGCAGCAGAACAGGAACCGGCCCTCATCATCGATTTTGCGACGCTGACCGGCGCGGCACGCGTTGCACTTGGACCAGACCTGCCGGCCTTGTTCGCCAATGATCACACTTTGGCACAGGATATTTCGGAAGCATCGATTTCAACCGATGACCCCGTCTGGCGATTGCCATTGTGGGGAGGTTATGACGACATGCTGTCTTCGGATATCGCCGATCTGGTCAACTCTGCCGAGGGCGGCCTTGCAGGTGCGATCACCGCAGCGCTTTTCCTGCGTCGATTTGTCGACCCCACCACGCCCTGGGCCCATCTCGACACGTTTGCATGGCGCCCCAAGCCCAAGCCCGGACGCCCCAAAGGTGGTGACGCACTCGGGATGCGGGCGGTGTATAGGGCGTTGAAGACACGCTACCCTAACGCTTGAGAAAGCCGCCAAGGATTTGATCGAGCGGGTTATTACTGCTGCCTTGCTGGCCGCCACTACCACCCAGCGATCCTGCAAGATCGCCGAGGATATCTGACAGGCCCCCGCCGCCCCCTGAAGGAGCAGCTCGTGACGCAGCACTCCCGCCAAGCATCGAACCGACGACAGCTGCAGCGATGCCACCCATCATCCCGCCGCCCATGCGTTTGGCGACCTGCTGAGCAACGAGGCCTGCAACAACGGGCAGCATTGCTTTCAGGATTGTATCGCTGATCCCGGTTTGCTGAGAAGCTTGCGTCGCAACCTGGCGACTGACGTCTTTTGATCCGAAAATCTGCCCAAGAATGGAGTTGCCGCTGTCGATGTCTTGCTCGGGCGCGCCCATTCCGCCGACAATATTGCCCAGCTGGCCAAGCCCGCCGGACTCCTCAGTCTTCTGGATGCCGCCCATGATCGCAGGGAGAAGTGCGCCCACTGCGCTGTTGGCCTGTTGGGGTGAAAGACCGAACTGACTTGCCAATCCGCCAACATCGATCTTGGGGTTTGTGCCAGTGCCCTGCCCGCCCATCGCGCCTTGAAGTAATTGCCCGAGGATATCCATCGTCCCGTTCCCATCTCGACTTCAGGCTGACCACCGGTTGGCTTCACCTGTAGAATCGCTGTAGCATCAGCAGCGCACGTTTCGCCATGGCGATTCGACGCCTCGACCTTAGGGAAGGAATGTTCATGAGTATTTTCGGACGCATCAAAGACGCCATCTTCGGTAAAGCCGAAGCAACGCCAGCACCGGTTGCCGCCGCACCGGCGGCTCAATCGTCCGCTCCCGCTGCCCCTGCACCTGCGCCCAAGCCAGTCGATGTCGAAGCGATCATGACTGCGGCTGCTGCTTCGGTCGATTATGAAACCAACTGGCGGACCTCGATTGTCGATTTGATGAAGCTCTGCGGTCTCGATTCAAGCCTGGCCAATCGCAAGGAACTGGCCACTGAACTCGGCTACACCGGCGATATGAACGACAGCGCAAGCATGAATATCTGGCTGCACAAGCAGGTGATGAACAAGCTCGCCGAAAATGGCGGCTACGTTCCCGCCGATCTCAAAGGATAACTGGATTTGCCTTAGATAGGCGATGTCGTCGATCATGACATTGCCTATCGAAGGGCCAGTGGCTATCGGCCCGCCCATGCAGGCGATCGGACCGACTTTTATGCTGGCTAGAAAGTCGCAACGGCTCGATCCAAGAATCAATGCATTCCGTTCAGACCTTGCCGATATCGCATTGGCGGGTCGTCTGTTTGTATCGCATTTTGCCGCGCCGATAATCATGACTTGCACGGCGCGGCATACTGCGATCAAGGCCGAACCTGACGGCGATCAGACAAGCGAGCTGTTGGAAAACGAAGCCTTTGCGGTACTCGATCTGTCGTGCGGTTGGGCTTGGGGATGGTCAGACCATGATCATTACGTCGGCTATGTCCGGGCTCAGGATGTCGCAAACAGGCCGGCCGTCGCGGGGTCCAAAAACGGCAGCCATTCTTTGTACGGAACCTTGCCAAGCGACGGCGACAGCGACGTCCACGACGGCTTTTTCGGCTCCTTCAGCAAGCGGATGCCGGCTTGTTCCGGAGAACGGCCGCCCTTTCTCAGATTGCAGGGCACGCACGAGCACACGACGTTTTCCCAACTGGTGCGCCCACCTTGCGAGCGCGGCGTGACGTGGTCGAGGTTTAAGTGGCTGCGCGCAAACGTGCGACCGCAGTACTGGCAGGTGAAGCCATCGCGCAGGTAGATGTTCTGCCGCGAAAAGCGAATGTGCGTCTTGGGCATGCGGTCGTACGCTTGCAGCACCACCACGCGCGGCACCTTCAACACCATGCGCGGCGTGTGCACGACGTCGTCGCCGACTTCGG
>JANPIQ010000059.1:0-17785 GCA_031425075.1 Sphingomonadales bacterium | reverse complement strand
CATCGCGCCGATGATCACCTCAAGTCTGCTCACATTTTCTCCGTTTTCTCTTGGCAACAGTTTCGACGGAGCGGTGTTTTTATCGGCACCTGTCGAAGGCGCTGTATCCTTCGATATCGGGTCGACGATCAGCGCATCGGGCGGAGGGTTCGTGATTGCCACAGCCCCGACAATTGCTGCAGCTGGCGTGCTCAGTGCGGCCGAGGGTCAGGTCAGCTTGCAGGCCGGTCGCGGCATATCCTATGCGATTTCCACTGGGGCTGCCGCAGCTACCGACGTTGGAACCGGAGACAGTCCCGATGTGCGCGGCATCGTACTGCGGTCATGGTACGGGCTTGACGGGTCGGTTGAAAATTCGGGGCTGATCGACGTTCCGCGCGGTTACATATCGCTTGGCACTGGCGAACGGGGAAGTGTCACCAACGCAGGATTGCTCGCGGCAACGACCAGCGTGGCGAGAAATGCGAAGATTTCGCTCACCGGTGGCACGGTTCAGCTCGCAGGAAGCGTTGACAAGGCGCGCGCCAGCGGGATCGTCATCACCCCTGATGGCAATGGCGAAACCGTGCCAGTCGGAACCGCCGATGCTCCGCCAGAGTTCAAGCCCACCAAAGTCGAAATCGGCAACGTTTATCTGTCGAGACGTCTCATCGACAATGTGACGCCGTTTCCGTCGGCGCTTGGTCCTGCGGCTGTGTCGTTCGGCGCGAATTCGGTTTTATATGCCCCCAATGCCGATCTCGTGGTCGGGGGGCGCTATGTCGATCCGGGCGAGCCCCTTGTTTACGAAGCGCCCTCACTCGGCAATATCGATGTCGCCGCTGGCGCGGTTATCGACGTCAGTGGGATCAAGGATCTCCAGCTCGAAGCGTCGCGCAACAGCCTTGTGATCGATCCGCTCAAGCGCAATGAATTGCGCGATACGCCGAATTATCGCGAGGTCACAACCGATGGCGCGTTCACGCTGAACGGCGCCACCGTTTTCATCGACCCTCGTGTATCGGGCGTTCGCGCCGATGGCGTTGCATGGGTAGGATCGCCCTTGCTCGAGGCGGGCAGTGCGGCAAGCCAGATCGGCGTCACCGCCGCCGAATTGATGACCCGCGGCGGCAATATCAGCATGACCGTGGCCGTGGTCGATACGCAGGCGCAAGCCAATCCCCGCGAAGGCTCATTCGTCACACCGGCAGATGCGCCAAAGATCAACATCGCCAGCGGCGCGGTCATCGACTTTTCGGGCGGCTGGGTCCGATATAATGAGGGGTTTGTCCGATCAAGCCGATTGCTGACCCGTGACGGCCGGATTGTAGATATTGCCGATGCGGATCCCAACGATAACTTTGTTGCCATCGGCGATGGGTTCACCGAAATCCAGTCGAAGTTCGGAATTTCGCGCACCTTTGCCAATCCGCTGTTGCAGGGTGGCCGCACCGAACTGGCTTATGACGAGGGCCGCGATGCCGGATCGTTTAGCGTTCTAGCCTCGGCAATCGACCTTGATGGCACGGTGTTCGGCAATGCTTTTGCGGGAACACGCCAGGTGGTCAGCGGCATTCGCGGAACCCGGGCATCGACGATCGAGCGCGATGGACGGCGTTTGCAAGCGACAGTTTTGCAACTCCCCGCAAACGGATTTCTATCGGTCGCGTCGGGCTATGCTGCGCCGACCCTTCGGCTGGGAAGCGACATTCGCGTGCATAGCGGTGCCAAGCCGACAGCGGGTGCCGACCGACCGATCTTGTTGTCCGATGCCAGTTTGACGGCCGCGGGGTTATCGGGGTTAGCGCTATCGACCACCGGTGCGATTTCGTTCGATCGCGCATCGGTCGTCAGCCTTGAAACCGGGGCTGCATTATCGCTTGCGTCGGGACGCGATATCTTGCTCGAAGGAAACATAGCGGCACCATCGGGCCGCGTTGACCTTGTCACCTCGGCGGCGCTTCTAGGCGTACTCAACAACGGGCGCGGATCCGCATTTCGGACCGACGATGACCTGGGGCCATTGGGGACGAATGGCGATCTGCCGGTGTTGCACGATATCGGCGTGAATGGCACGATCTCCGTCGCCGGGTTATGGACCAACGACTTCAACAAATTGTCTGGGGAAACAGTCGGATCGGCTTACACCGATGGCGGCGCGATCACGATCGCAAATGCCCCTGTTACCGGCAGTATTCTGATCGCAGACTCCGCAAGGCTGGATGTATCATCGGGCGGATATGTCGGGACCGATGGCCGCTTGGATCTGACCGCACAGGGCGGCAATGTTTCGCTCGTCAACCGCACGGCTTATGCGACAACCGATACGGCAATTGCTCCTGATGGGCCGATACTTATCGGCACGATTGCGCTTGCGCCGCGCGCCAACCTTGCCGCGACGCCTGTGCCGAACAATCCGAACTCGGTCGTGCAATTTTCAGCCGATTCGCTGGTTGGTTTTGGCTTTGGCGGCGGCGGGACGTTTACCCTTGTGGCTCCCGATATTGCGATGGGCGGCGACGTTGCGCCGGGTGCGTCAGGCGTCGGTCTCGATTTCCTGCAAAGAACCGGCTTCGGAACGCTCGATCTGACCGCAAACCGCTCGAAGATTGTCGAAACGCTGTTCAGTGGGGTGGCTGGCAATTCGGCATTCTTCGAAACCAGCGTGTTCAGGGTGAACCCGGGTCAGACGCTCGACCTTACTCAGACCGTACGTTCACCCTTCGTCGATTCGGCAAACGCGTTGCGACTGACGGCGCTAGAAACAGGCGGCGACATTTCGTTTCTCACGCCTTCGATCGCGGGCGATCGGTTCGATCGGCTGGCAGCGACGCTTCGGCTCGGCGGACTGACCGAGCTTAGCATTGCAGCTGGCGCGACTGTGACCGGCGCGGCTGGTGCCACGCTGGCCGTCTCCAAACTGCGCAACGAAGGAACGATCAGGATTGCAGGCGGATCGATCCTCCAACAATTCTCGCCGTTGCAAGCTGCTCTTGCCAAGGACAATTCAATCGGGGTTCGTGATGCTGAATTCGGGGGCAACGGTCTATCCGACGTCCTTGGCGGCGGCGCTGGCAATGGACCGTTCAATGAAAACGATCTGACCCGTGCAATCTTGTTCAGCGATGCGGGCAACACCACCCGCATCACGAATGGCGAATTGTTTCGCGTCGTCAATTTTGACCGCAACCTATATTTTCTCGGTGGTCTCAACGCTGATGAAGGGCTTCGGTTCGGAACACTGAGCGTCACTGATCTGTCGGGTGCCGCATTGTTCGATCCGCGGGCGCCGCTGTTGGCATCAGGTGCGATTCAAAGAGCTGGCCGCATTGTGGCCGGCGGGACAATCACGTCAGGCGCGATCGTAGCAACTCCAGCCGGGTTGGGCGGCGTCAGGCCGCCATCGCGCGTTCCGCAATTGCTCAATGCGTTGCCGGGTGCATCGATCGATTTGCGCGGCGTTTCGGCGGTGTTCGATGAGCCGGTTGCCGGCGGCGCGTTCGCTGCGCAACAGCAATGGAGCAATGGTGGCCGCCTGTCTCTGACAAGCGGCGGCGGTCTTGGGGGTGCAACAATTCGCGCCAATGGGGGCGCACTGCAAGCCGAAGGTGGCGTGCTGACTTGGCTCGAACCGACCATTCGCCAATCCGACACAGGCATTCGCGCTGAGAACACCCTTTACGCTGGCTTGTTCGACGTTTCGAACGGGGGCTTCGATAGCCTGATCGCGCTTGGGGGAGTGGCCACGATTGCCGATGATGGCGGCGTCAACCTTACGCTTCGCAAATCGTTCGAATCACAACGTGGCGTGGCAAATCGGGCAACAGCAACGGTGCGGGGCGGCACGTCGCTTTTGGTAAGCGCGCCGTTTATCACACTGGGGGGACAGGATAGCACGCTGCTTTCGGATGACCGTGTCGCAGTGGTCATGCCATCGACCGAGCCAGGCAGCATTACCTATGATGCCGGCAACAATATCGATATTGTAGGAAGCCAAGCTTTCGCCTTGCCTGCGCCTGGCGTTCGCGCAGACGGCGCGCGCAGCAGCGTCAATCTGTTTTCAGGCGGCGACATCCGCCTCATTGGTCAGGCGTTTGCCGCGCCATCCAATCCTGATCAGCCGAACAGCCTGAACGGTGGTATCAGTGCCAACGGCGATATCAATTTTTCGGCAGGCCAGGTGTACGCGACGACCGGCACCGGCAATTATCAGCAGATTCTTGAAAATCCCGGCCTTGCGGGCGCACCGTTCAGGATCAGTTCTTCTGCCGCAAACGGCACAATCCGTTTTCTGGCACTGACCGGTGCATCGCCTTCGAACGCCTTTTCGGCTGGATCATATGTTCAGGTGCGCGCCGCGAATATCGTTCAGGGCGGCGTCTTGCGAACGCCGCTGGGGCTCCTTGAACTGGGGTCGAACCTCACCGACACCATTGCACCAGCTACTCAGACATTAACCTTCGCAGCGGGCAGCACAACGTCTGTGTCGGGGTCGGGAGGGTTGGTGCCTTATGGCGTGACGACCGACTTAACCGATTACTTGTTCGCCCCCAATACCCCGCAGTCTTTAACAACGGCGCCTGTCGGCCAACTCAATCTGACCGCAGCAGCGATCGACATCGCCCAAGGGGCAACCGTCGATGGGCGAGGCGGCGGTGATATTTTTGCGTATGAATTCGTATCGGGGACAGGCGGCTCGCGCGACGTTCTCGATCGCCTCAACACAGACGTGTTCAGTGGCAACAATGGCTTGCAATATGTCGACGGTCGGCAAGTCTATGCAATTTTGCCAAAGGACCAGGCCGACAGGATCGCCAAGTTCGATCCGATCTTCTCTGCCGATTACCGTTCGGGAACGGTCGGCGGTCTTTACGGCGAAAATGCAGGGCGCTCGGTAATCCTCGATGGCAGTGCAGGCCTTGCGGCGGGTGAATATGTATTGCTTCCGGCACATTATGCGTTGTTGCCCGAATTGGGCGCGCTCCGGGTGGTGGAAAACGTCAGTGCAGCCGCGCCTACGCCTGGTGCTGCTACGACGCTGCTCGACGGTAGCGTGATCGTTGGTGGCGTTTTTGCAACGCGCGGAACGTCACTGGTTGAATCGACCCGCCGATCATTCACGCTCCAATCGGAAACCACCTTCAAAAGCGCGTCGCGGCTCGAAACAACGCGCGGGAGCGCTGTGATCGCCGGGCTTGCCCAAAGGGCCGGGACGACCAGTCCGCGGCTGCCGGTCGATGCTGCGCGCGTAATTCTCAGCCCTTTGACCAGCCTGAAGATCGCCGGGATGCTCGATACCAGTGCGCCGGGCGGACGCGGGGCTCAGTTCGATATCAATGCCGTCAACATCAAGGTCACCGGTGCGCTCGACACTGCCGCCGACCCGATCATCCAGACGCCAGACTTTCTGACGCTGTCCACAGATACGCTCACCAATTTAAACGCGAGCAGCCTTTATCTGGGCGGCGTTCGGACGGACAATACCGATGGAACGACCACGCTCGGGATCGGGGCGCAGCAAATCGATGTCGATGGCAGCGTCCGGTTTGCTGTTCCAGAATTGCTGCTTGCGGTCGCTGGTCTGCGCTCCACGCTGAAGATCAGCGACGGCGCTGTTTTGACAGCGACCGGAAGTAACGGAGACCTGAGGACCGGGGATTATATTGTCACGTCGATCGATCGCAATGCGACCAATCCTGACGGGAGTTTCAATCCCCTGGTGAACAGTCCGTTCGATCAGAGCGGCATCGGCTCGGTCGTTCGCTTGTCGGGCGGCGGGGAGCGACTAATCGACCGGCAGGGCGCTTTTGCGGTTCGCAACACGCTGCGGCCGAGCGAACTCGATATCGGTGCGGCAACGCTGACCGGAGCATCGCTGGCGTTCGACACCAGCCGGACGTTCAGCATCAGCAACGACGTGACGATTGACGCAACCAATATCGCAATCAGCGGCGACGTGCTGCAATTCGGGCGCAATTTTATCGATGCCCAAGTCGAGGCCCAACTCGCAAAGGCCGCGCGGCTGACCCTGCGTACACCCGACGTCATCCGTTTCAGCGCGCTGGCTCCGCATGTTTTCAATGACTTGCGGCTCGACAGTGCGGGCATCTCGCTCGTCTTGCCGCTTGGCGCTGCCGCACGTTTGCCGTCGATTCTTTCGATTTCGGCCAAAAACCTCGAAATTGGCAATAGCGGCGAAGCGTTGGGGGGCTGTTTTGGCATCGGCGTGCGCGCGTGCGGCAGGGTTGGCAACGAGCTGATCTTGTCGGCAACCGATGTCATATTCGGGTCGGGCGACTTCCGAACGTTCGGTTTCGACGGGTCCGTAACGATCAACGCCAGCGATGGCATGTTCGTCGAAGGCGCGGGCGAATTCGTGATCACGGCCGATACCGCGCCGCTGGTGCTCAACACGCCCTTCGTCGTCGATCGCACCCCGGTCGAAACACTAACCGAAGGGTATGTCCGGCCAGACTATACATTCCTCACCAACCGTGCCTTCACCCTTACGGCACCGACGGGTGCGGCAGTCGCACCGTCCGGCAACGGGGCACCAGGCGCACGGATTGCCATAGGTTCGATCGATGCACCGGTCGCGAGCGCAACAATTGATGGCGCGCTGATCCGCGCGACGTCGGGCATCGTCGATATCCGGGCAACCGGCGCGATCGCGCTGACAGGAGCTGCGACACTGGCAACGCCGGGGTTTACCAAGACGTTCGGCGACGTGACCGAGACTGTTACGGTGTCGGCGAACGCAGGAACGATCAATCTGAATTCGAAATTCGGCGGCATCGATGCCGCCAGCACAAGCAATCTGATCGTCGATAACGGCACGGGCGCGGCAGGCACGCTCAACCTGATTGCCACGAATGGCACGATAAACCTCGGCGCGACGATCAATCCGGGGCTGGCTGCCAATGCGGCACGCACGGCGTCCCTGACCATCGACGCCAAATCGCTTGCCGACGGCACTGCGCCGTTCGACTTTGGCGCTTTTGTCGATAGCAACGGTGCACAGTTCGGCGGCGATATCGCAGTCCGCACCGCGACCGGCAATCTGGCGATCAATGCTGGCCAGACGCTGCGCGCTCGGAGCGTCCTTTTGACCGCAGACGACGCGGCCATTGGCCAGGGACGCATTACGATCGCAGGCACGATCGACACGTCGGGCGCCGATGTGGCGGCGCTCGATCCGTCCGATCCTGCATATGCCGCCGCACGGATTAATGGCGGCAACATTGCGCTGTATGGCAATGGCGGCGTGGCGCTGGCGGCAACCGCCAGGCTGGTGGCCACGACCCACGGCTACAGCGAAAGCGATAGTCGTGTGGCTTCAGCGGGCGATGTCACGCTTGGCGTGGGCCGCATGTCGACATCGGCGGATCCGGTCTCGATTGCACTTGCGCCAGGTTCCGAGATCAATGTGAGCGCATTACGGCCGGGGTTTCGGTTGGTATCGCAAATTTCGAAAGATCCCGCGACACTGGCACCGATCACGGTGTTCCGTTATGCTGAGGCAGACAAGGGCGGTGTCGTCAGCCTGCGCGCGCCGATCTCGCTGGCTAATCAAGTCGACGTTCGCAGCAGTGGGTCGATCGCCGGTGCGCGGTCGATTGAAATCGAAGCTTTCAAGCGGTTCGATCTTCAAGCGATCGCCGCGACTGGCGACTTTACCGGCATATCGAGCGACGGCGTCAATCTCGACGCAGGGGCGTCGGGCAGCAGGCCCAATTTCTTTGCCGATGTTGCCCCGGGGACATTGCCCGATTTTGTCCGCAATTTGCAGGTTGGCGCGGCCGATGGTTCGGGTCTTGGCGGGTTCATCGTTAGACCGGGGATCGAGCTGATAAGTTCTTCCGATATCGTGCTCGATTCGATCCTGAACCTGGGCGCGGGACAGATCACCGATCTTGCGGCCGCAGAAGCTGCCGGGCTGATCGAACAATCGCCGCTTGGCCCCGATGCCGCTGGCAACCTGCGCTACCAGCTGGTTCCCAATGCCCCGGGCAAAGCCTTTGAAAACGAAACCGCGCTGTTCAACCGGTTCGTTGATATGACGTATCGGGTCGGCGGCTTGGTCGGCGGTGCGGCGCCTGTCGTCACGTTGCGCGCCGCAGGCGATCTCGACGTCAAAAACAGCATCACTGATGGATTCTTCACTTTCCATGATCGGACCAACGCCGATTATATCAGCTATCAGCTCGGTGGAGGAAACAGGTCGCTAAATCCGGCGATATTCCTGACCTGCGGTTTTTCGCTCCCCGATTGCCAGGGCGGGGTTCGATTTGGCGGCGTGGGTGCGACGTATCTGAATCCGAATACTGGCAGGCTGCAGCCTGCGCCGATCCAGCCGCTCCAGATCCGCTTCGCTATCGGGCGCGCCCAAGAAGGTGAGGAAATCGCTCCATTCGTCCAGTCTCCCTATACTGCAGCAGCCAATACCGTCGCGGCGATAGGGACCGGCGATCCGCTCGGCGTCGCTGAACTGTTTCCGCTGGTTGACGGAAGGCCAGCTGCATCATCGACGATCCAGCTCGTGGCAGGGAGCGGGGGCATTTCTGTAAACCCACTTCGGATCGATCGTTCGACGACCGGATCGGTGCTCGTCTCGGGCGAGAGGAGCTATGATGTGGAATCCGTGCGGGGCACGTCTCGCTATGCAGGCAAATTGCAGCTTCGGCAGTCCATCACGCCATCGAACCCAGAGCTCGACTTTTTCGATCCAGACACATTCTTCGACGAAAAATATGGCACCGGCGCCGACGAGGCGAAGGACTTTTTCACAAATCTGACGTGGGGCAACGGTGCCACCGGGATCGATGCTGACTTTCGACGCGCCGCCAAGGCATTTTTCACAGGTGCCGTGTTCACCGGCCCGCTCAATCGCGAAACCGGGGTCAACGCGCGCTTTGGGGATGTGGTGGCGTTTCTCGCAAACGCCCCGCTTGCAGGTGGCCGCACCTACGGCGAAAACGTCATCGCAAAAACGCCAGGCTATGACGCGGTCGAGCCAACAGCGGGCGCGCTTAAGAATTTCCTGTTCAGCCGTATTTACACAGGCACCGCGGTAAGGACCGGAAATGGCGACATTGCCGTGGCAGCCAGCGGCGATGTCAATCTGCTACGCACCGAAAGGCCAATCTTCCGCTCGTTCACGGGTGCGGGAGGCATTTCTGGTCCGAACACAGCGCAGATCGGCTCGAACGCGATCTACACTGCCGGTGTACGTTCGTCATCATCGCTTCCGCCTGGTATCGTCGTGCCCTCTTTTGCAGGAGAAGCGATCGACGCTCGGCCGGTACGCGAAGTTAATAATCCTGTGACCTTCGCGCTGGTTGAAATTGCGTCTGGGGTAACCGCGATCGCCCCAACTTATGCGAATGGCGGCGGTGCCGTTTCGGTCGATGCTGCAGGAAACGTTGTCGGGCGGAGAGATATTTGGGGAGAACGCTTCGCGATCGCCTCACGGTCGGGACAAGTGGGGCGTGAAACCAACATTGTGAACAACCCCGAAAATTTCTCTTCGGGCATTGCAACACTGGCCAGTGGCGATGTGGCGATCCGGGCGGGTCTGGCGGTAAACGACCTTTCCGTCTCGCTTTCGAACAATGTGTTCACCAATCGTTTCAATGGCACCGACACGCTTTTCGCGCTTGGTTCGGGGAATCTCGATTTGCGCGCAGGCACCGATCTGCTCGGCAGCCGGATCAGCCTTGCATCGGGCGTGGGCAAAGCGACCATTGGGCGTAACATCCTATCCTCTGGAGATTTGTCACGCGAGAACGTCAACAATAACGTGACCGTGGCCCGCGACCGCCGCAACCTGCTGTCCGTGCGCCTCAACGATGCTGCGCTCGCCGTTACGGCAGCCGGTACGGTCGATGTTGGCGGCGTCAGTTCTTTCGGCGCGGGATTTGCGTTGCAAGCCGCCAATTTCGGGTTTTACACGCCCGTGTCGGCATTGGCGATAAACGCTATCGGCGGCATCCATTTTGCCAGCAATGAAAGGACGCAACGGTTCTCGCCAGCCCTATCGTCAGCGGCACCTGATCCAGGCCAAAGCAACATTCTCCCGGGAATAGTGAACATCAGTTCGATCGCACATTCTATCCGGCTTGGTGCAAGCGGCGGCGATGGACTTCTTACAGACGAATATCTCCTTTATCCAAGCATTTACGGACAATTGAGTTTGTTGAGCGGCGGCGATTTGAGGGACGTATCGATTGCCATGCTCGATGCCGATCCCGCCGACTTGCCAGGCGCATTCTCGATCCAGCGGACGACGAACGTGGGTGGAATACGCACAGTCGTTGCAGGACTTGACTTTGAATTCCCGCTCGACGGTTTGAACGACAGGGATGCGCGGCTGACGCATAATCGCCGCCTCACCCACCTGACCGACCCCGTGCCCGCGCGAATCTTCACCGACGGCGCGATTGAAAACGCCTTTATTTCGATCCCGAAACAGACGCGGATCGCCGCTGGCGGCGATATCGTCGATCTCGCGTTCCGCGGCCAGAACCTGAATGCAGGCGACATCACCCGGATCACTGCTGGTGGTGACATCACAACCACACAATCGGTGATCAAAGACGGATCGCGAGTGGCTCTGCTCGGGCGGGTGTTCAATGTCAGCAATGATATCGAAGTTGGTGGCCCCGGTGCGCTGGTTGTCGAAGCCGGACGCGATCTTGGGCCATTTCTTGCCTCGGGCAATGGCCGCTCAGGCGGCATTCGCACCATCGGAAACGACGCAAATCCTTGGTTAGCCCCGCAAGGCGCCAATCTGACCGCGATGTTCGGCTTGCGCAGCCCGGTCACAGGTGCGGCAAATGGAGCCGATTACGTAGCGTTGCGCGAAGCCTATCTCAATCCGGCCAGTCTGGCGCAGATCGATGGTGACTTGTTCGAACAAAATACTGATTCGAACGGAAACAAGACGCCCGATCGCTCGCGCTATGTTTACGCGCCTGTGCTTGCGCAATGGCTTCACGACAATGAGCCTGCTCTGTTCGCGACGGTTTTTGCCGACAACGAGATTGGCGATGCGGCGAAGGCTGCCGGCGGCCTTACGCTGGCGCAAGCTAAGCGGCTCGCCGCCGACACCACCCTTGATGATGCCGCGCGCGCAGCGGCCTCTGCCCGATTGGCAGCGGTTACCAAACTGGCTGTGGCCGCGTATCCGAAACAGGCTGAGCTTTACACTGCATTCCTGTCGATCGGTGCAGGCGATCAAAGCGATCCTGCGCGCGGGGCGTTGCGGCAGCAGCGTTTCCTGCTCGACAAACTATATTTCGGCGAACTTGCCGCACCTGCCGATCCGAACGGCAACAGCGCGTCGCAGTTCATCCGTTCATATCGCGCTGTGGATACGCTATTCTCATCCGGACGCGGCTACACCGACAATCTGGTGACGTACGATATCGACGCCATAACAGGGGCCGCTGTCAAAAAGGTCGATGCGAGTGGTCAGCCGCTGGTGGCAGACCGTGTTCGCACTGGTGATGCCGATTTTCGGTTATCGGCACTGCAGACAACGCGCGGTGGCGATATCACATTGGTCGGCCCGGGAGGTGATGTCATCGCTGGTTCGGTCGTCCGGCTGTCGCAGCAGCTCGCACGTACCGCTCAAGGCACACCCAATAATTTCCGGCTCGACCTGGGATCCGAAATCAAAACCTTCCCGATCGGCAATGAAGGCGTGCTCACATTGCGCGGCGGCGAAATCCGATCGTTCACCGATGGCGATTTTCGCCTCAACCAAAGCCGCCTGTTCGCGGTCCGCGGCGGCGATCTGACGCTGTTTTCCGCCAATGGCGATCTCAACGCCGGGCAGGGGCCGAGAACCTCGTCGAGCTTTCCGCCCATTACGCAGCGGTGCGACCCGAACTTGTTGTGCGAGGTCGATAGCGCAGGCAGCGTTGCCGGTGCCGGCATCGCGACTTTCCGTCCATCACTGAGCATTCCGTCGTCTAGCGTGACACTCGTCGCCCCGGTCGGCACCGTCGATGCGGGCGACGCAGGGGTGCGGGCGTCGGGCAACGTCTTCGTTGCCGCCGCGCGTGTTGCCAATGCCGACAATTTCAAAGTCGGCGGGACGGCTTTCGGGGTGCCTGCAGCCGGGGTAGCGTCTACGCCCGTCCCGGCCGGCGCGGCCAATGCGATCAGCGCCAATGCGTTCCGCCCGACAACACTTGCCGACAGAATCAATGACCGGCTGTCGCAAATCCTTGTCAACGTTCTGGGCTTCGTCGGCGGCAGCGATCCTTGCCCCGAAGGCGAAACCCGCAATACCGAGGGGCGGTGCGCGCCAGAATAACATCGTAAATGGGAAATTAGCTGTGTCGCGCAACGCGCTGTTTTGAGGCTGTCTCCTAACCGAAGCTCCAGAACAGGGGCATTGGTCATATGGCACTCTTCATATTTCTCCCTGCCAGGATGGGCGATATCGTTGGCGGACTGATGGCGACGATGACGATCGATCCTGGCATGGGAATTGCGCAGATCACGCCGCCGCAGGTGATTTGCCCCGGACCGGCGCCCGCATTTGTCGCAATGATCGAGAGCAGCGCCGCAAAAGCGCCGCAGTCCGCAGCGCCAAGCACCGAGCCCCAATCGATAGCTCGCGCGCCCGATGGACTCTTTTATATCGACGCTGTCGTTAATGGCGCGCCGATCCGGTTTCTGATCGATACCGGCGCGACAACGATCGTGCTGACCAAGGACGATGCGCAGCGCGCAGGCGTGATGCCGGCACCGGTTGCATTCGATTCCACGGCAAATACCGCAGGCGGCGACGTGGCGATGGCCCGGGTCGAACTTGCGAGGATGAACGTGGGCAATGCGATCGATTTCAACGTGCCAGCGGTCGTGACGCGGGGCAATTTGGGTGTTTCGTTGCTCGGGGCGAGCTGGCTGACGCAGATCGGGTCGCTGACAATCACCGGCGACCGCATGACCCTCCAATAAAAAGCGGCCCCGGATCGCTCCGGGGCCGCCAATTTGCTCATTGAACGATCAGTTGTGCTTACGCACCGGCACCTGGGGTGCAGCCTGCGCCCGCAACGCCATCGACGTTCGAGTCAGTACCGCCGGTGTTGCCAGTGATACCGGTCAAAGTTGTCGTTGGTACCTTGGACTGAATGAACAGACCGCGTGCGCCGAGTGCGCCGGTTGCCTTTGTCAGGTAGGTGTCGAAGATCGCCCGCTGCCAGCCAGCCGACAATGGTGCAAAGTTCGACTGTGCCGAAAGACCGCGGAGCGCGGCCGATGTGCCCGAGAACAGGCTGGTCGACACGTTGCCGCCGGTGCTGTTCTTGTTGATCTTCTTCACGTTCGCCGCAATGAAGGTCGTGATCGCGAAACGATCCGAATCCTTGGCAAAGCAGGTTGAGGTCAGAAGGAACGACACGCCGGTCATTGGGAAGCCGGCAACAGGGGCTGCCAGCGTCCGCGCAGTGAACCCGCCGTTGAGATCGGCGCGCGAATACAGCACGTCGGCCCAATCGATCGGGTTGTTGCGGTTGACGGGAAGGCCAGTCACCGAGTTCTTGCGCAGATCGTTTGCGTTATACGCACCGCTGGCGAGCGACTGCGGTGGCGTGATCGTTGCAAACGCTGCGGTCGCATTGGCCGCCGTTGCAGTCTTGAACGCTGTCGTCGAACCAACCTGCGTCAGCTGCGCGCCCTGCAGCACCGTGTTCGGGGCAGGAGCCACGAAATCGCCGCTGTTGTAACCGAGTTTGCCGTTCAGAAGCGTGCCATCGCCATTGGCGGTTGGAACGTTTGGAGCAGCAGCAACGGCATCGCGCACACCGCTGTTACCCGTGGCAAGTGCGAACAGGCCTGGTGTTTCGGTGCCAGCGGTCAGCACGCCGTTGATGTAACGTGCAGTACCCTGAGCTGCAGCTGGAAGCGTTGCAGCGGCCGCAAGGAACTTGTTGCCCGTTGTTCCGCACACGGCAGCCAAGTGACGCGTGAAGATGTCGGTCGTTCCCGAACCATCGAGACGGCCAACAAGACGGATTGGCACACCATCAGCGTTCCAACGCGTGGTGCTGTCATTGGGATCGCGAAGCGCGGTCGACAAGTCACGAAAGTTGAGGAGCGTGCCATTGACGATCGCGCAATATTGCGCCTGGTTCATCTTGATGCCGCCGACTGGCGCCTGGAAGTTCAACGCAACGCCTGTTGGCGACACGCCGTACTGTGCGCTGTAGCTAAACGTTACGGGCACGACATAGAACGGAATCTGGATGGCCCGACCGGCCTTGCTCTTCACGTTCCCGTTAACCGTGGCGTTGTTGGCGTTCGAATTATAGGCCGACAGATCGGATGCCGAAATCGGGCCTTCCGAAAACGCGAACTGGACGTTCGTCCATTCGGGCTGACCCGAAATTTCGACGAACGGGTTCTGGTTCGACGCACCTGCGACACCCGTTGGATTTGCTGTGGTCTGACGGAAACGGTTGCTGAAGCTCCGCCAGATTTCGCGACCGAAACCCGAACCGGTCGAGACATATTTGCCGACGAAGTTTGGCTGAATGCTATCAGTTGCGCAATTGAACACAGGGTTGGAAAGGCTCGGAGTGGTTGGGTTGAAGCTGCCCGATGGGACGGTGGTCAGCGTTGATGGCTGAGGGGTTGGCGTGGCGTTGCCATTGCCACCGCGACCAAGCTGCTGCGCATTGGTTGGACCGCTGACGCAGTTCAATGCTTCGGCAAGAACTCCTTCAACAGCCGTAGCGCCGGCACCCTTGAGTTCCGAACCTGCGAGTACTGGATTGATCACGGCCTGCGCAAATGCGCCCGTGCTGATCATGCACGATGCGGCAACCGCACCGAGCAACATTGGCTTGAAATTTTTCATGAAAGCTTTCCTTTTTGTGGTTCGCCCGACGCATCAAAGACACGCCAGAACAATGATTGACGATAGGCAAGACAAATTACTCACGCATCAGTATACGTTGATGAATCTACAACTGTCGTGAATACAAAAGCCAACTTTGGCACCAACATGAAACACAGTTTGAATGTCAGTCCAATGCACGTTCCCGCCGCAACCGTTGTTACAGTTTTATTGTAGTTTTCTTACACACTTAACGACAATGATCGAGTCGGTTGGACTTGGTCACCGCAACACTTCAGTAGATCGTATCGGTGACAAATTTATGATTTCGGAGGCAGTGAGCCGATTAAATCGTAATGTAGAAAACAATCCCGCCAGAGCGTTGGATTAAGCCGATCGAGCGGGGGGCGGCACGCGCATCTGGCGCGGTCACGGTCACTGGGATGTCGACAATATATCCAGTACCGAGACGAGCCTGAGCGCCGCCTTGCGCCAGGTAAATCGACTTGCATGAACAAGGCCGCGCGCAATCTGCGCATCGCGGTGTTCGGGCGCGTCTCGGAGGCTAGCAATTTTGGCTACCCATACCGAAACGTCGTTCGCATCGGCATAAGTTGCAGCGTCTCCACAAATCTCGGGCAAAGCGCCACAAGGCGCCACAATCGCCGGGCATCCCAACACCATGGCTTCAAGCGGTGGCAAGCCGAAACCCTCGGTGGTCGACGGGAAGGCAAGGCACAACGCGCCTTCGATCAGCGCCCGCAATTCGCCATCGCTGACCCGTCCGGCAAATGCGACATTTGGAGGAATGGCGATGCCGGCACTTGCGAATGCGTGTGCACCTGTTCCACCGACGAGCACGAGTTTCATCGCCTTCAACTGCGGATCGGCAAAAGCGCGCAGCAGCATGCCGATATTTTTGTGTGCCTGTGTCGTAGATAAGGCAACGACATAGCCGCGCGCCACAAGGCCCAGAGCATCGAGCCGCGTCCGGTCCGCCGCGACCTGCAAGACATGATCGACCCCATTGTGCACGACATGGATACGATCGGCGGCACACAGCCCGAGCGCGGCAATCTGTGCCTTTGAAAATTCGGACACCGTCAGGATAGCCCGGTTCTGCCGACCAAGAATCGGTTGAGTAAAGCGATACCACAGCCTGAAACCGCGGCCATATGATTGCGGCGACAAATGCACCTGGGCATCGTGGATCATCGTGATGGCATCTTGCGCGACAACAGGGCCGATGTTGCACAGATTGAGCAGCGTGCCGCGAGGCTTTCGAAGCGGAAGAGTCAGCTGTTCCCAAGGAATGCCAGTCAATGGCCCCAGCTCGAAACACGGTAGCCCGATCGCCGCTGCACGGGCGGCGCCGTCGCGGGTATGAAGCACGGAAAAGCCCATATCTGCAATTGCTGGATGATCCTCGGCGATCAGTTCGCCGATGGCATTGGACAGCTCGATTGCCACGCGGTGGACCCCTGTTGTTTCCGCGCGCAAGAACTTGCCGTTGATAATGAATTGCCGGACCACCGATTTCAGGCCAGTTTGCCGCCGGGAAGTGGCTGCCTGCGGACCGTGACCGTCCGGCCGAGCCGCATGAACGGGCGTTCGATCCCCCTATAGCCAACCCATGATAGCAGGAGCGTCAGCGTGATTGCGATGGGCACCTGCAGCGTCTCGAAATGCGTATTGGCGATCGATGCCGCGATGGGATGCAGCAGATATATCGAATAGCTCATGGCGCCGAGGAGCGGGAGCATGCCGGTGTTGAGCAACTGGGCATCGCGCAAAGGATGCCACAAAATGGTTGCCAGAAACACGATCGACGCAACGACCCAAGGCCCCAGCGCCTGCCCAAACGTCAGATTGGGGTGCGAGAATACGCCAAACGCAACGCAGGTCGCGGTCGTTGCGACCAGCGCGAACACTATGATGCTTTGCACCAGTCGTCGTCCATCAATGTCGCCTGCATGAAATCGAAAGCACTGAAATCCTATGACAGCGGCATAGATCATCGTCGGCCGTCCGAGCGGAATTCGCGTGTCGATGAGCAGTGATAGCATTGTTAACGCCGCAAGCGTGACCGGCACAAAGATGTCGAGCCGGTCAGCCGCTCTTGCCCCGTACAGCCGGATGCAGACGGCAAAAGCGACATACCAGACAAGTTCGACCGCCAGTGTCCAGCTCACCCCTAGAAATGGTCGGATGCCGATATATTCGGCAACCAGTGTGACGTTCGCAAGCCAGCTGCCAAGCGATGCCTCTGCGATAAATGCCAGCTTCGGCAAAAATCCGGTGGCACCTGCGACCGCCATCAACGCCAGCGTTGCCAGATACATCGGAAAAATGCGGAACAGCCGGCGCACCATGAATTCCCGACCATCGAAGCCGCTGCGCACGGCCATCGGGATCACATAGCCGCTGATGAAAAAGAAAATCGCTACGCCAGCGACGCCCGGCGCGAGCGGAATCAACCAGAACTTGATCAGCCCATCGCGTTTTTCAAAGAAATGCTGGAACAGCACCAGCAACGCCGCAACCAGTCGCAACGAGTCGAGAAAAGCAAGGCGCGACTGCCGGGTCTGTTCCATGATGCGAGATCGCCCCTGCTCGAACGCCAAACGCGGCTCCGATGGATCGCGTTACATCCCGATTGTTCTATTTTTGTAACATCGCGCTGCCATGCCGAAATAAAGGGTGGTTTGGTTAGAGACATGTTCGGCATATGGCGGACGATGCTTGCGCTCGAGGTGGTGGCATTCCACCTTCTTCTGGTCCCGCTGATCGGGGCCTATGCCGTATTTTCCTTCTTCGTATTGTCAGGCTTTCTCATGACCGAGATTGTCCAGCGCAGCTATGGATACGGGAAGGCCAATTTTGTGCGCTACATGAGCAACCGCGCCTTGCGATTGCTACCGAGCTACTGGTTTGCGCTGGCCGTGACCATCGCCG
>JANPIQ010000058.1:0-3400 GCA_031425075.1 Sphingomonadales bacterium | reverse complement strand
GTTACGGAGAGACATGAGATGACGCGTGTATTTTCACTCGCTGCCGCCATTCTGGCGGCTGGCGTATCGACAGCCGCCAGCGCGCAAATTCTGCCGCATAGCCAGATCATCGCTGGCACAAGGCTCGATGTGTCTGCACGTGGCGAGGTCACGCGGGTGCCCGATGTGGCGTTGATCAATGCCGGGGTCGTCACGCAGGCAGGCGATGCCGCTACAGCGATGCGCGATAATGCCGCACGGATGGCGCGGATGGTGGCGGCGCTGCGCAACGCCGGGATCGCCGAGCGCGATTTATCGACCGCGTCGATCAGCCTGTCCCCGCAATATCGCTATGCCGAAAACCAGGCGCCGGTGATTACCGGGTATCAGGCATCGAATCAGCTCAATGTGCGCTTCCGCGACATCGCAAAATCCGGCGCAGTGCTCGATACACTCGTCAGGGAAGGTGCCAATCAGATCAACGGTCCGTCGATGATGCTCGACAACCCGCAGGAAGCGATGGACGAAGCGCGCATTGCCGCGATCAAGGCTGCACGCGTCCGTGCCGATCTTTACGCGCGCGCGACGGGGATGACGGTCAAGCGGATTGTTTCGATCAGCGAAACCGAAGCGCAAGCCCCCGGACCAATGCCGATCCTGCAGCGAAGCGCGGCGATGGACGCATCGGCCAAGACCGAAATGCTGCCGGGTGAACAGAGCGTCGCTGTTTCGGTCAACGTGGTGTTCGAGCTGAACTGAACGAAAAAAAGGGGCGGTATGTCTTGCGACACCCGCCCCCTATCCCGGCCAGAGGATGGCGATCAAAAGCGCTGCTGGCGCTCGTAAAGCGATTTGTAATGCTGGATGCGGGTTACGCGCAGACCTGGCATCCCCGACCGGTCGACCGCACGCTGCCATCCGGCAAATTCTTCGAGTGTAAGATTGTAGCGATCGCATACCTCATCAACCGACAGCAACCCGCCGTTGACCGCTGCGACAACCTCAGCCTTGCGACGCACGACCCAACGCGTGGTTTCAGGCGGTGGCAGGCTGTCGATCGTCAGCGATTCGCCAAGCGGGCCAATCACCTGTGCCGGTCGAAATTTCTGGTTCTCGATCATTCTGCCCTCAAATCTTCTCACGGCCCGATGTCGCCTCGCCGGTCATCTGCATTTAATCCAAGCCTTTGAACGAACCTTGAAATGCCAAGGTAAACACATGCTTCATGTTTCGGGATTTTCGGTCGCTGCAGCGTTCGCAACACGCTCATGAAATGCAGCGGATGTCAGTGGCCAAGACGGCGCCGGCTGATCAGCAGCAAAGGCTGAAACCGGCAGCACAAGCGGCTTTGCCAGCGTGGCTGCGCGCGTGAGCATCTGAACGCGTGCGGTAGGCGTTTCTGCCTGACGCGCGGCTATTTCCGATAGCAGTATCGCGAGCCGTTCTGCCTGTTTGCGACGCTGGCCATTGGCGTGCCGACGTGAAAATCCCATATCCATCTGTGTTGCTGTGGCAAAAAGGGTTGAAGATCGCGTAAAGGACCGCGCAGCAAATAATGGTACCGGGCAACACGCCCAGCAGAAAGTGTGGCAGCAGCGCATTGTGACCGGCGATTTTCAACTTGATGAACCCCTTTCAGCGCGGCGGATCGTCGTAGCGATGTCGGGTGGCGTCGATTCGTCGGTCGTTGCGGCTCTCGCTGCGCGTACGGGCGCCGAGACGATCGGCATCACTCTCCAGCTTTACGACCACGGCGCTGCGGTGAGGCGGGCAGGCGCGTGCTGCGCCGGGCAGGACATTCGCGATGCGCGCGCGGTCTGCGACCGTCTGGGCATCGCGCATTATGTGTTCGATCATGAAAGCCGGTTTCGCGATTCGGTGATCGATGGTTTTGCCGACGAATATCTGCGCGGCCGGACGCCCATCCCCTGCGTCCGCTGCAACATGGGGGTGAAGTTTACCGATCTGTTTCGGCTGGCGCGCGATCTGGGGGCGGATTGCCTTGCCACCGGGCATTATGTCCGCCGCGTGATGGGCAGAAATGGTGCCGAACTACACCGCGCAGTCGATCCGGCGCGCGACCAGAGCTATTTCCTGTTCGCCACCACGCAAGCCCAGCTCGATTATCTGCGCTTTCCCTTGGGCGGGATGCCCAAGGCCGATGTCCGCGCGATTGCAGCCGGACTGGGTCTTGGTGTGGCAGCGAAGCCCGATAGTCAGGACATTTGTTTCGTGCCCGACGGCGATTATGCGGCCATCGTGCGCAAGATCAGGCCCGAGGCTGAAACCGATGGCGCGATCGTCGATCTGCAGGGTTACGAGATCGGGCGACACAAAGGTCTGATCCATTATACCGTTGGCCAAAGGCGCGGGCTCGACATTGGCGGCCAAGCCGAGCCGCTCTATGTGATCCGGCTCGATCCTGCGATGCAGACGGTCGTCGTCGGCCCCAAACGCGCACTAGCGGTCGGCGCGGCGCGATTGTCCGAATGCAACTGGCTGGCAGGTGCCGGGGCTTTGCCTGTAATGGCCAAGGTCCGTTCGCTCGCCAAGCCCGTCCCCGCGCGGATCGATGGCGACTGGCTGCGGTTCGAGGCGCACGAATATGGCGTCGCGCCAGGGCAGGCTGCCGTGCTGTATCATGGAGACCGCGTCATAGGCGGCGGCTGGATCGAGGAAACCCAAGGTGCGCTGATCGATGCGTGACGCGCAGGTACTGCGATCGGCAAAAGTCTTGGGATATGCGGGTTTGCTTCCCCAGATCGGCTTCCTTACAGCTGCGACATTGGTGCCACCCCTGGCATCGGCTGCCGCAATCTTCGGCTGGGCCTATTCGGCGCTCATCTTCAGTTTTCTTGGCGGTGCCTGGTGGGGATTCGCGCTGATCAACCCCCGCGCGCCACGTTGGGTGCTGCCTGCTTCAGTGGTTCCAAGCCTGGTCGCGCTCGTCAGCGTCGTTCCCACGGTGCTCGGGCTGCCAGGCTTTACGATCCCTCTGCTCCTGATAGGGTCAGGACTTCTAGCTTCGCCCCTGATCGATGCTGCGATTTCACGATCGGTTGATCTTCCCCAGGGCTGGCTGAGGTTACGCTGGCATCTGTCACTCGGGCTGGGCCTTCTAACCCTTGCGCTAGCACTCTTTACTTAGAGAGCAGTCACGCGGCCTCCCGCAATTCGAGCCGCGTGAAAATTTCGCACAGCGCGTCGGTAAGGTCATCCATCATCTCGCGCGAGTGCGCCGGACCTGGCGTGAAGCGCAGCCGTTCGGTGCCGCGCGGCACCGTCGGGTAATTGATCGGCTGAACGTAAACGCCATATTCGGCAAGCAGGATGTCGCTGATCCGTTTGGCCTTGACTGGATTGCCGATCATCAGCGGCACGATGTGCGTGGTGGATGCCATCACCGGTAGCCCGGCGTCCT
>JANPIQ010000057.1:0-2318 GCA_031425075.1 Sphingomonadales bacterium | reverse complement strand
GGCCAAGGCTTGACAGTTTCCGCCATCGGCATCGGCTGCATGCCGATGATCAAGGGCGGCACTATCCTATATGGCGAGGCCGCCGACCTTGACGAGGCGATCGCAACCATCCACCGCGCCATCGATCTTGGCGTTACCTTTTTCGACACCGCGCAAATCTATGGCCCCTTCACCAACGAGGAACTGGTCGGCAACGCGATCAAGGGCAAGCGCGACGGGCTGGTGATCGCGACCAAATTTGGTTTCAAATTCGACGGCAATCAGATTACCGGCGTCGACGGCTCGCCCGCCAACGCGCGCGCATCTTGCGAAAGCTCGCTCAAACGGCTTGGCATCGAAACTATCGACCTGTTTTACCAGCACCGTGTCGACCCCGCCGTGCCCATCGAGGAAACCGTCGGCGGGATGATGGAGCTGGTGGCCGAGGGCAAGGTGCGCCACATCGCACTGTCCGAGGCCGGCCCCGAAACGCTGCGCCGCGCCGCCAAGGTCGCGCCGATTGCCGCGCTGCAGAGCGAATATTCGATCTGGGAACGCGATGTCGAAGATGAAATTCTGGGCATCTGTGCAGAACATGACATCGGCTTTGTGCCCTATTCGCCGCTCGGCCGCGGCTTTCTGGCGGGAACGGTGCGCAGCCGCGACGAACTGCCCGAGCATGACTGGCGGCGGCAAGACCCGCGCTACAGCGCGGAAAATCTGCCCGCCAACCTGGCTATCGTCGATGCAATTGCGGCTGTTGCGGCGCGACACGGCGTATCGAACGCGCAGGTCGCACTGGCATGGCTGCTGGCACAGGGTGAACATGTAGTCCCCATCCCCGGCACCAAGCGCCGCGCGACGATGGAGGACAGCGTCGGCGCCGCCGAAGTAACACTGACTGACGCTGACATGACTGCCATCGAAGCCGCCGCCCCGCGCGGCGGCACCGCCGGGCCGCGCTATGGCGAGCGCGGCATGCGCATGGTGCGAGTTTGAAGGCTAGTCCCGCACCTATAACCCGCCCGTCCTGAGCTGGTCGAAACGGCCCCCTTCGACTGCCTTGCAGTCGCTTTGGGCAGGCAGCGACAAACCCATGCCGGACGGGGTAAGCAAAGTGCTCAGGACTTTTATTTTGTGGTGCCGATCGCCACGGGCTCGGCGTCGAACTGGATTCGCACCACATTGCCGCCCTTGATCACGCCACGCACACGTTCGAGCAAGCGCACGTCTGCCAGCGGATCGCCGTCCACCGCAATGATGTCGGCATAGCGGCCCACCGCAATCGCGCCGACGTCGCCTTCGCGCCCCAGTGCTTGTGCGGCGTTGCGCGTGGCGGCCTGAATAGCCTCGAGCGGGGTCATCCCATATTCGACCATGACGCGGAATTGCTTGCCGACGTCACCATGCGGCATCACGCCCGCGTCCGAGGCGAAGACCATCCGCACTCCGGCCCGGTGCGCCTTGCGGAAATTATCGCGCTGGATCTGTGCAATTTCACGGTCTTTGCGCAGATTATCCTCGAGCACGCCATTCTTCGCACCTTCGGCCTGCGTATATTCGGTATTATAGATATCCATCGAGAACCACACGGGCCGCTGGCGCGCGATCGCCATCCGGATCCCTTCGTCATCGACTAGGCTGGCATGTTCGATGGTATCGATCCCCGCTGCGATCGCAGCGCGGATGCCGCTTGCCCCGTGCGCGTGGGCGGCGGTGCGAATGCCCCATTGCTGCGCCTCATCCGCAATGGCCTTCAGCTCGGCAATGCTCAACTGCTGCTGGCCGGGTTCGGTGTTGCGCGAAAAGACGCCGCCGGTGGCGCAAACCTTGATGACCTCGGCGCCATATTTGCGTTGGCGGCGAACCTGATATTTCAGTTCGTCGGGGGTATCGCCAATCCCTTCTTCCTTGCGCGCCTTCTCAAGGCTGGGCGGCAGGAAAGTCGAATCACAATGCCCACCGGTAGCGCCCAGTGCGGGGCCAGCCGGTACGATGCGGGGTCCAACAGCATAGCCATTTTCGATCGCCTGTTTCAGCCCGACATCGTTGCGAAAGCCCGACCCCACGACGCGCACGGTGGTGAACCCGGCATCAAGCATCGCGCGCGCGTTGCCAACCGCCGTCATACCCCAGAAGCTGTCGGTAAATTCCAGCCCGCGATAACCGCCAATGTCGGCAGGGCCGTCAATATGGACATGCATGTCGATCAGGCCGGGCAGCAACGTCTGGCCCGCCAGATCGATGTGGCGGACATCGCCGCCGATATAAGTGGTGCGTGCGTCACCGATGCTGGTAATGCGGCCCTTGGCATCGACAGTAATCGCGGGATTGGCGAT
>JANPIQ010000056.1:0-11424 GCA_031425075.1 Sphingomonadales bacterium | reverse complement strand
CTGGGCATCCCGCTGATCCTGGCGCCGATCTTGTTCATCGGGCGCAAGCTTCGCGAAATGTCAGCCAAAAGCCAGGACCGGATTGCCGATGTCGGGGTGATTATCGTCGAAACGCTCGCCGCGATGAAAATCGTTCAGGCGTTCGGACAGGAATCACGCGAGGGCAACCGGTTCCGAAGCGCCGTGGAATCGGCGTTCGGCACTGCCCGGCGCCGGATCGTCATCCGCGCGGTGCTGACCGCTGTGTTGATCTTCATCATGTTCACTGCCGTCACGCTCGTGCTGTGGCAGGGGGCCGTCGATGTACAAGCCGGCAAGATGACCGGTGGATCAATCGCCGCGTTCGTCATCACCGGCGGGCTGGTGGCGGGTGCTTTTGGGGCCTTGGCCGAAGTCTATGGCGATTTGCTGCGCGGGTCGGGTGCGGCGCAACGGCTGGCCCAATTGCTGGCAGAGCGCCCCGGGATTGCAGCTCCGGCAAAGCCCGTACCCCTCCCCATCCCGGCTATCGGGCGCGTTGCGTTCGAACATGTCGAATTCCGCTATCCGACACGGCCTGAAGTCAGCGCGCTCAACGATTTTTCGCTGGCGATCGAGCCTGGCGAAACCGTGGCGGTGGTTGGGCGATCGGGTGCCGGAAAGACGACACTGTTCCAGCTGCTCCAGCGGTTTTACGATCCCGGATCAGGCACCATCCGCATCGATGGCGTCGCGCTGCCCGACGCCGATCCGGCTGCGATCCGCGAACGGATTTCGATGGTGCCGCAGGAAACGGTGATCTTCGCCGCAAGCGCGCGCGACAATTTGCGTTATGGCCGTTGGGATGCCGATGATATTGCGCTGTGGGCCGCAGCCGAGGCCGCCAATGCCGCCGAATTTCTGCGCGCTTTGCCCGAGGGACTCGACACGTTCCTGGGCGAAGCCGGTGCGCGGCTATCAGGGGGGCAGCGCCAGCGGGTGGCGATCGCACGTGCCATCTTGCGCGATTCGCCGATCCTGCTGCTCGATGAAGCGACTTCGGCGCTCGACGCCGAAAGCGAACGGCTGGTTCAAGACGCGCTCGACCGGCTGATGGCCAATCGCACGACCATCGTCATCGCGCACAGGCTTGCTACGGTCAGGGCGGCGGACCGGATCATCGTGATGAATGAGGGCCAGATCGTCGAACAAGGAACGCATGACACATTGTCACGCGAGGGGGGGCTGTATGCGCAACTCGCGCGGATGCAGTTCGAAGGTCTGGCGGCCTAGGTTAAAAGCCTGCGCCAGCGGGCCGCGCCGGGCCCAGCCCGCTGGCGTCGCTGGCTTCGAACATCGCGCGAATAAGGGTGCGTTCGGCGAAAGTAATATGCGGGTTCCAAACGTCGAAGATCAGCACCGCCCGCAACGCATCGCTGTCATTCCACGCCTCATGCTCGATCGTATCGTCGAACATGAACACGTGGCCCTCTTCCCACAGGCGCGTTTCCCCACCGACGCGAAAGCCGCATCCAACTGGCACGATCAAGGGAAGGTGCACGATGGCGCGCATGTTCGAAACACCGGTATGCGGCGGAATCCGTGTCTTGGGCTTGAGCAGCGAAAAGAATATCGTTGGCCCACGCCCGGGGGGATCGAAACGGTCGATGGCATCGAGTGCCGAGACCGTGGCGGGGCATTTTGCGCCAAGCGGCAGATTCCGCGCACCATATTCTTCGAGAAAAATCGCCCCCCAATCGAGATTGTGATCGAGCGGCGTCCATTTGCTATCGGGCGTTCCTGCATCCATCGCAACATAGGGGCGAAGCGGGGCATCGCTTGAGCTGGCGAGCGCACGAAACTCATCGCGAATGGCGTTGGTTTGCGCCTCGAGTGCCCGTGCCCAGGGAAATAGCGACTGGGCGAAAAACTCGTCGGCTGGCAAAAACGGGAACGCGGCCCCGTGACATTCGTTGGCGTAAATGCGTCGTCGCCCCAACATGGCATCGAGGCACACATCAAATCGGCGCCGTTCGGGCAACGACAGGGCGTCGCGCGCAACGGCAATTCGCGCTTCGATTGCAGTGCCAAGCGCTTCGGCATGATCGCTCACAAATCGCCGGCCGTGAGAAACGCGCTCAACCAACGGCGCGGGCAAATCCTCAATCTGCGATGCCAGTGACACCACCGCATTCCACGCTTCGGCAGCCGCGCCGCGTTCGCCTTCGCGCTCGTGAAGTTCGGCCTTGCGCAGCCGCGCCATAAAATGCCGCTGATCGATGGCCAGCGCGGCATCAAGCGCGGCCTTTTCGCCATCGACGTCATCCATCTCCCGCGCCGCTCTTGCTACGTTGATCCAGAGCGCAGGTTCGCGCCCATCGGCAATTGCGGCCCTGCGAAAATGCATCGCAGCGTCGGCATAGCGTTGTTGGGAGAGCGCAATCATCCCCAAACCGTTTTGCGCATGCGGCTGATCCGGCTGCGCTTTGAGCACCTCGCCAAACCTTAGGATTGCATTTTCGACATCGCCGCGTTGGCTTGCCTCTCGCGCGTCACGGAGCAGCCGATCGATAGCATCGTTGGTCATGCAGCATCGATGCCCTGAGCCTTTGTCTTGCGCAAGAGCACCGCGCAGGCCAGTGTCCGCTCATGCCTGCAACGACTGCACAGATTGCCGCCGATCCGCTTTGGTTTCCATATCGGTTCGAGGAGGCGGGCGACAATATCCATTTTCGACGCCTTGAGCGTGACAGTCACCGACGCGCGACGTTCTTGACCGATGAGTATCTCGGCAAGGCTGACGAAATTGTCGTGCTGAAGCGCGGCGAGGTCATGCGGTTGGCCAGCGATCCCGGTCCGGTGCACTACATCTTCCATTCGGCATTTTGTTGCTCGACGTTACTGGCCCGTGCGTTCGATATCGGGGGGGTTTCGATGGGGCTCAAGGAACCGTGGATCCTGAATGACATAGCAGGTTGGCGATTGCGCGGTGCGCCGGGGCCACACGTGGCAGAGGCACTCGATCACGTGCTCGCGCTAATGACACGGCCAATGCAGCATGGTGAGGTGACCATTTTAAAGCCATCAAACCTTCTCAACGGGCTTGCACCTGCGATGATGCAGCTACGTCCGTTTGCCAGGGCACTACTTTTACGTTCGCCATTGCCTGTGTTTCTGAAATCGATTGCCAAGAAGCAAATGGATGGCAGGTTGTGGGTGCGCGACTTGATGATCAAACAGATCAAGGAAGGCTATATCGATCTCGGCCTTGAAGAGTGGGATTATCTGGGGCTGACCGATTTGCAATCGGCTGCCGTTGGCTGGCTCGCGCAACAGGCTGGCTTTGCGCGGCTGGCGGCTACCTATCCCGATCGCGTGCGGACGCTCGATAGCGAGACATTGCTGGCTCGTCCTAGTGACGCGCTCGCGGTTCTGTCCAGCTTCTATGGTATGACCCTTTCCGATGAGGCGGTTGACGCGATCGTTACCGGCCCGAATTTTGCCACCGACAGCAAGAGCGGCAAGCCATTTCACCTGGCCAATCGTGACGCAGGTTACATTGCGGCAGCAGCGGCGAATGCCGATGAAATTGAGAAGGTTCTGATCTGGGCCGAAGCAGTTGCCAATGCCGCCGGCGTCGCGATGGTGCCACCTTTGCCGCTGATATAATTATCTTGCGTTCCGTGGCCACCGCAGCGGGCCGAACGCAGGCCTGAATTCCGGGCATCCGACGGCAGTGCTTTGCTGTGCATGACGCGGAACAAAAAAAGGGCGGACCCAAAGGCCCGCCCCTATTCTTACCGTTCAGTTTTAAGAAGATCAGAACTTCAGCTTGGCTGTAACGGCATATGACCGACCCAGCGCATCATATGTCGACGGATAGGTGTTGCCACTGTTGAAAGCGACCGCACCGACCGACGCACCGACCAATGGTGGCTTTTTGTCGAGAATGTTGTTCGCCGTCATAATCAGCTCAAGATTATCGGTGACCGAGAAGCGCGTCGACAGATCGAAATAATCATAAGCTTCAATCTTGCCGAAATCGACAACCTTACCGGCGAACACACCAGCACCGCCCGACGGGAGTGCACCAGTGAATGCCGGGCCCGAGCATGCTGGATCTGGTCCAGGAGGCACAAGACCGGGGAAGTTCTGCGTGCAAGCGTCAAGCGGTTCCTGACGAACCTTGTCGAGGTGACGCCACTGGAGCGACACGTCGAACTGGTCGAAACCGAATGTCAAACGGCTGGTCCACTGGAACTTGGGCTGGATCGAAGCGCAGTTCACGCTGTAAAAACCAACGCACTCACGGTTCAACGGCAACACTGCGGTTGTGTTCGAATTGAACTTCGAATTGAACGTGTAGTTTCCGGTGGTTGTGAACGTGACGTCAGCAAAACCGACATCGCGCTTGTATGCCAGCGAAACGTCAATCCCGTCAGTCTCGAGACGACCAAGGTTCGACAGGTTCGCGAGCAGGCCTGGAGTGATTGCAGGATCACCGTCAAGTCCGCCCGTGATCGGGTTACGACCGATCGACGAGCATGCGATGCTCGATGCCGAAGCTGCCGTAATGTTGCCGAAACACGCCGCGACCAAATCGCCCGGTGTAGGGGTCGAAATCGCGCGCTTTACCTTGATGTTGTAGTAATCGACCGTCAGCGAAAGCCCTGGCGCAAAGCTTGGCGTCAAGACGGTCCCGAAGGTATAGCTCGTGGCCTTTTCAGGACGGATGTTGATGTTTCCGCCGACAGACAGGTTGGCCTGCGCTGCGGTTGGCTGGGTGATGTTCCCAATCGTGCCAGCAGGAGCGCCCTGAGCAATACAAATCGCCCGAAGGTTGGCGTTTGTGACAGGTGCAGCACCAGCGCAGGGATCCAGCGCCAGACTGGTCAGGCCAACTGTAACTGGCGTGAACAACTCCGAGATGTTCGGTGCACGAACCGCACGCGCATACGTGCCACGGAACTTGATGTCTTCAACAGGCGACCAGTTGACACCACCCTTATAGGTGGTCGTCTTATACCCGGGGCTCGTTGGTGCATCGACCGAGTAGCTCGAGTACCGCACGCCGGCTTCGACCGAGAGCTGGTTGAAGAAAGGCTTGTCGGCAACAAGTGGGATGTTCACTTCGGCGAAGGCCTCATAAACATCGTAACCGCCGTCGATGTTCGGAGCAGCACCACCGGCGCCGCCGAGTTCACCCGGCGTCTGTGACAGCGAGTCAGATGACTGGGTGGCGGTGTACTTCCGATATTCACCACCCACAGCGAAGTTCACAGGCTCTTCGGCGGTGGGGATGGTAAGACCGAAATCGCCGTTGACCACTGCGCGTGCCTGGGCAAG
The DNA here is from genome assembly GCA_031425075.1 of Sphingomonadales bacterium. Lineage (GTDB taxonomy): Bacteria > Pseudomonadota > Alphaproteobacteria > Sphingomonadales > Sphingomonadaceae > Aquisediminimonas. Next base: position 6,120 of record JANPIQ010000056.1, on the reverse strand, counting down.
CGTCGTGCGCACAGTCGTCGTGCTGTCACCCGTGATGTACGGCACCTGTGCGGGTGTGATGCTGTTGGCAGGTCCGAAGATGTTCAATGGAACGCAGCCAGGACCGGCAGTGATTGCCGCACCACCCGTTGCGCCAGTGAGGCAGCTTGTGGTGTTGGTGGCGAAAACGGCAGACCGGATGCGCGATTGCAGCGTATAACCCTGAAGCGTCTGGACGTTTTCGGATTCGCCATACGATCCGTTGACATCGAACGAGATGGTGTCGGTGATGTCACCGCGCACACCAGCACGATAATCGAAAATCGTCGTGACGAAGTTCGAGATACGCGGGCCGACTTCGACAGCGCGACGGTTCAGCGTGATGCCTGGGTTGAGGTTGGTCACCTCTCCCGCCGCGATCGTGCCATCGCCATTCACATCGAATGGCTGGATGTTGTTGCGACCGATGATCCGGAATGCCGGGTCGGTTGCACTCGTTGCAGCAGCAGCCGCAGTACATTCAGCAGGTGTGAAGCGTGGGCGATAGCCCGCTGCGCTCGGGTCGACGTCGAACGCGCAGAACTGGTTGCGCAGCGCGACTGGCAGGAATGGGTTCGAAATTGGAATTTCGACCGTGCCGCCGAACGAACCCGAAGGCGCGATGATCGTGTTGACTTCGTTCTTCGAGAACAGAGCGCGCGTGTAAACTTCGATGCCGTCCGCGACTTCGTAGCGTGCCTGACCGAAAATGTTGAACCGGTTAAATGGTGTCTGGAAAATGTTGAACGGGTTGAAGTTGAAGAACTGGAACGTTCCAACCGCTTGCCCGGCAGCGTTCACCTGGCGAACGCCACCATTGCCTACGGTGGGATCAGTGCTTGGAACGCCCGCTGCGTTCAATGGACGTGTGCCCGAGAACCGCGAAGGGACGCTGGTTCCCGAACCGCCACCGACGGCACCCGAGAACGAGTCGATGTTATCGATCGAGATCGGACGCGCACCCTGGAACACCGGATCGGCGTTCTGGTAGCCGATCGACAGTGTCGCGTTACCGCGGCCATCGTCAAAGTTCGCACCCACCGTAAGATCGGCGCGGAAGTAGTTGCCATCGCCACGTTCGGTGATCTTGTTACCGACGTTCAGCTCCATGCCTTCGAAATCCTTGCGGGTTACGAAGTTGACCACGCCCGACACGGCGTCGGCGCCGTATGTCGTTGCGGCACCGCCTGTGAACGCATCGACACGCTCAACAAGTGCCAGCGGAATGTTGTTCAGATCGACGCGGCCAACAAGGCCCGATGGCGCGATACGGTTACCGTCGAGAAGCACGATGTTGCGAAACGAGCCAAGACCGCGCAAATCGACGAACGATGCACCACCGTTGCCGTTGTTCACGGCCGAACCGATGTTCGGGACAATACCTGGAATATCGCGGAGAACTTCTTCGGCAACGTTGTTCTGACGCAGCGCGATCGTTTCAGCGGTTGTCACGTTGACTGGGGCGGACTGTTCGAGGTTCGGGTTTGACAGCAGCGTGCCGGTAACGACGATTTCATCGACGGCGGCTGTGTCTTCGGCGGCATCCTGCGCAAATGCAGGCGCACTGATCAGCGCGAGACCAAGGACCAACGGCGCTGCGCTGGACTTCAAGCTCGAAAATGTCTGAGTCTTTTTCACAATCCAGTCCCTTATTCTGGAGTTGATGACCTTTCGGTCAAATCATTGTCGCCGGTGTAGAAGGACAAAAGACGCACTTCGCCCGTTCAGTCACGACTTGCTTCGCGCCTTCGCCGAACCTGAACCTCAAGTAAACGGCGATTCACCGCCATCGGCTGCTTTCGAGACGGACTGTCACCTTAATGCAACAGGTTGCTGCGCACTGCGCGCGGCTTGGCAGGGCGATGATTCGGTGGCAATCGCCTTAGCTTGAGAGGAACCCCGATGAAACGCGCCGCCATTTTGTCCTTGCCATTCTATTTGATCGCAGCCCCAGCGCTTGCCCAGAAGGAACCGCCTAAGCGGCCGGAGGCCTTTGAAAAGCTGGTTGGCTGCCGCACCATCGCCGATGCTGCAGCGCGGCTTTCCTGTTACGACACGCAGGTCGAACGTCTCGACACAGCCGAAAAGAACAGCGAAGTTGTCGTTCTCGACAAGGCCGAGGTGCGAAAAGCGCGTCGCGGGCTGTTTGGATTTACCGTTCCTGATCTTGGCATTTTTGGCGGGCGCAAATCCGAAGCCGCCGACAAGGAAGAGATCACCGAGATCGAATCGACGATCAAATCGGCGGGGGTTAATCGTGCGGGCAAGTGGACGTTCGTCATCGAGGATGGCGCGCGGTGGGTGCAGACCGATACCGCCAATATCCGCACGCCCAAGGTGGGCATGAAGATACGCATTCGCGAAGCTGCGATGGGATCGTATTTCGCCAACATCGCCGATCGCCCCGGCGTGCGCGTGCGCCGCGAGAATTGATATGGGCGAAACCTAAACCGGGATTACATCGACTTCGACGCTTACGCTTTGCGTTCCGGCCCCAGTGAAGATGCCATCAAGCGGCGCGATGTCGAGAAAATCGCGTCCGACAGCCACAAGGACATGGTCTTCTGCCATGAAGATGCCGTTCGTGGGATCGAACCCGATCCATCCGCGCGCTTCGCCGCACCAGGCGAGCACCCATCCGTGCATCGCATCGGAACCCATCAGCCGTGCTTCGCCGTCTTCGGGCACCGTGCGGATATAACCGCTCACATACGCCGCTGGCAGGCCCGCAGACCGCAGACCGCAGATCATCACCTGCGCGAAATCCTGGCACACCCCCGCCCGCATCGCGAACGCCTGTGACGGCAGGGTATCAGCGCGGGTTACGCTGCCATCATACCGAAACTCTGCCCATATCCGCGAAGACAGGTCGCGAATCGCATCAACGGCGCCACGATCGGGTGCTAGGGTTTCGGCGGCCCATGCTGCAATGCCTGCATCGGCGGGGATTTGTGCCGATGGATAGAGAAAGTTTGCAGGCGAAAGATCGCCGATATCGCGGCTTTCGCGCGCTGCCTTTGCCACAGCCGCGATTGTCCGATCGTCGGGACGCGAAACGGGTATCGGTCGATCGACGACGATCTGCGTATTGCTCGTGACGTCGAGCCACGTCGTTGCATCATCGACGACAAGCCGGCTGAGATTGACCAGCCCCATCCGCACCGGCTTGCTCGCGATGCTGCCTGCCGGTTGCACCGAAAGATCGAAATGACGAAGGTTTTGATCGGGCCAGTCGATCGGGCACAGCCGCACATTGCATCGCGCAAAGCTGACAAGCTTTTCATAAAGGCACCAGCTGCGATGGCGGATGTTGTACGTCTGCGTCATGCCAGTGTCATCCCCGATGCGCGCAACACTTTGCCGCCGCGCAGGAAAAATCGCTGCGCGATCGCATCCGAAACGCCTGCAAACTGCATTTCGATTTCGACACAGCTTTCCTGATCGAGGCGATCGGCGGTGATCATCGCCATGCGTGCCGCAAGCGCTGCGGCAAGACGCTGATGGTCTTCGGCCATGCCATCATCGCGCAACTGCGGCAGCGCCTCCAAATGGGCAACGATGGTATCGGCCTGAAACCGGATCGACCGCGGATTGAAGGGGTCGAGGCCGACAAGATCGCGCACCGGGTGTAACGCCAGACCGGTAGCGTAGCGCTGCCGGTAGCTGATCTGCGCATCGCACAGATCGAGCAAGGCCAGCAGGTCTTCGCCACTCGCTTCGTTGCTGGCAAAATCGCCGACCAATCGGCACAAGGCGATACCACGCTCGATCCGCCGACCCAGATCATGGAAACGCCACGCCGCCGTCCGCCCCATATGTTCGGCAGCCAGTCCCGAAAGCGCGGCAAATCGAACCTTCAGGCGAAAATGGCGTTCCTGGAACAATCCGTCTTCGGGAAAAGGCATATTGAGCAACTGGCGAAAATCAGGCGACAACCGCTCGCGCGACCCTTCGCCGATCATGCGGCAGGCGGACATCACCGATGCCACGCTGGCTCGCGCGGAAAGATCGCTAAGAGCGCGCGAAAAAATGTCCGCTGGCAAGGCGTCGGGGGTATCGATTACGGCTTCATCGGCGACAAGATGATCGCAGATGTGCAAGGTCGTATCGCTTGCCCCAGCGCTTCCTGCGCGCGATTCAACCGTGCCTGCCGAACCGACCCGCACCAGCGTCAGGATCGATTCACCGCGTTCAAGGTAACGGCCGAGCCAAAACAGGTTATCGGCCACCCGGCTGGGCAGCGTCCCCGGATTGCGCCGGATTGCCACATCACTCGATGCGGAGATCACAGGCGTCGGCACTGATCCCAGCACGATCACATCGGCCGACCGGGTTCCTGATCCGATCGACATCGCGCGGACATCGGCCACAGGGCCAGTGCGTACGAACCCGCCGGGCATCACCGTCCAATGTCCCTGCCGGTCGCGCGCGGCGAACACACGCAAGGTAAACGGCCGGGCCTGAAGCGATTGCCCCTCGAGCACGGGCATTGTCGAAAGCCGTACGACCTCCTGCCCAATATAATCCTGCGGACGCCGGTCGAGATCCAGTTCGAGCCGGGCGCGTTGCTCGGGCGACATGTCTTGACCAAGTCGCTCGGCGAATGGGGCCAGCCCCAGCGGATTGGCGTTGAATGCGCTTGCGATCACTAGCCGATCGAGATGACCGCGCACATACGCCTCTTCGCGCGCCTGCCCGCACCACCACGTCGCGATATTGGGCATCAGCAGCGGCGTGCCGAGCAGCCGCTGTGCGAGCTTGGGCATGAACGCGCTGAACACCGGTGATTCGAGCACGGCAGACCCTGGAAAGTTGAGCACTGCGATGCCGCCGCCTGCAAAAGCATCGATCAGCCCCGGCACCCCGATCGCCGATCGCGAATCGAGCGATAATGGATCGAGCAGCCGCGCATCCATCCGCTGCCACAGCGCATCAACGCGTTTCAGCCCCTCGATCGTGCGGAGATAGACCCTGTTGTCATGAACCGCGAGATCGGCACCTTCGACAAGCAGCAGGCCCAGATACCGCGCCAGGTGCGCCTGTTCGGCATAGCTCTGATTGTACCGCCCCGGTGTCAGCAGCGCGATCCGCGGGTCGCTGCGCCCGCAGGCTGCGGCAAGCCCCGCGCGCAGATCGGAGAAGAACGGCGCGAGCCGCATCACGTTAAGCCGTGAGGCAAGCCCTGTTGCAACCTGGCTTGCCGCGATCCGGTTTTCGAGCGCATAGCCCGCGCCTGCAGGGCTGCGGGTGTGATCGGTCAGGACGCGCCAATCGCCTGTCGGGCCCCGCCCCAAATCACAGGCAAAGACGTTGAGGAAATGCCCGCCCGGCGGCGCAATGCCGACCATGGAGCGGAGGTAATGCGCGCTTCCCGTCAGCGCAGCAGGCGGGATCGTGCCTGCCGCAATCAGCCGCTGTGCACCATAAATATCGGCGAGCAGCAATTCGGCAAGTTCGGCACGCTGGATGACCGCAGCCGAAATTCGCTGCCATTCGGCATCTTCGAGAATGAGCGGAATTGGCGAGATCGGCCATTGCCGTTCCTCGCTTTCATCAGCCATCCGGTAACTCATCCCGATATCGTCGATCTGGCGCTGGATGCGATCGCGCGTCTGGCCAAGATCACCATCGCCTGCCGAAATCAATTCATCGAATGCCGCGTCCCAAGCATGGCGCAAGACATCCGACGATGCGCACAAAACATCGCCGCTGCCTGCCTCAGCACAATAGGTTTCGCGGAGCAAAGGCGAAGCGATGATCTGGACATCGGCAAGATCAGCCATTGCCGATGCCGTCCCGTGAATTTCTGCCCGATGGCATGACTGGCGCGATTCCCCTTAACAGCGATTGACCATAACAGCGCCGCGCCTGCAAGTCGTACTGGATTCGGGCAGGCGGTGTTTCTATGGCGTTCAATATGCCGCAAAATCCCTTTTCTCTCTTCGACGCCTGGTTCACCGAGGCCCAAACCAGTGAGCCTAACGATCCCAATGCGATGGCGCTTGCAACCGCCGATACGCGCGGACAACCGCATGTCCGCATGGTTTTGCTGAAGGGGCATGCGAACGATGGGTTCGTGTTTTACACCAATGATGATAGCGA
>JANPIQ010000055.1:0-7095 GCA_031425075.1 Sphingomonadales bacterium | reverse complement strand
GATGGACCTGAAGCGCGGCATCGACCTCGCCGTCATCAAGGTCGTCGAGGACATCAAGGCGCGCAGCAAGCCCGTGTCGGGCACCAAGGAAGTCGCACAGGTCGGCATCATCTCGGCCAATGGCGACACCGTCGTCGGTGTGAAGATCGCCGAAGCGATGGAGCGCGTCGGCAAGGAAGGCGTGATCACCGTCGAGGAAGCCAAGGGCCTCGAGTTCGAATTGGATGTCGTCGAAGGCATGCAGTTCGACCGCGGCTATCTGTCGCCTTACTTCATCACCAATCCTGAAAAGATGCAGGTCGAGCTTCAGGATCCTTTCATCCTGATCCACGAAAAAAAGCTGTCATCGCTTCAGGCGATGCTGCCGATCCTCGAAGCGGTCGTCCAGTCGGGCCGTCCGCTGCTGATCATCGCCGAAGATATCGAAGGTGAAGCACTTGCCACTTTGGTGGTCAACAAGCTGCGCGGCGGCCTCAAGGTCGCAGCGGTCAAGGCTCCCGGTTTCGGCGATCGTCGCAAGGCGATGCTCGAAGACATTGCGATCCTGACCAAGGGCGAGATGATTTCGGAAGACTTGGGTATCAAGCTCGAGAACGTCACGGTCGGCATGCTGGGTTCGGCCAAGCGCGTCACGATCGACAAGGACAACACGACGATCGTCGATGGTGCTGGTGACAGCGATGCGATCAAGGGCCGCACCGAAGCGATCCGCGCACAGATCGAAGTCACGACTTCGGACTATGACAAAGAAAAGCTTCAGGAACGGCTTGCAAAGCTCGCAGGCGGCGTCGCCGTGATCAAGGTTGGCGGCGCGTCCGAAGTCGAAGTCAAGGAGCGTAAGGATCGCGTCGACGATGCACTGCACGCCACCCGCGCAGCAGTCGAGGAAGGCATCGTCCCCGGGGGCGGTACCGCCTTGCTCTACGCCACCGCATCGCTCGAAGGCCTTAAGGGTCTCAACGACGATCAGACCCGCGGCATCGACATCATCCGCAAGGCAATCACGGCACCAATCCGCCAGATCGCCGAAAACGCGGGGCATGACGGGGCAGTCGTTTCGGGCAATCTGTTGCGCGAAGGCGATCAGACGCAGGGCTTCAACGCGGCTACCGACGTGTATGAAAACCTCGTCACCGCTGGGGTGATCGATCCGACCAAGGTCGTGCGCACCGCGTTGCAGGATGCAGCATCTGTTGCCGGTCTGTTGATCACCACCGAAGCAGCAATCTCCGATGCCCCAGAAGACAAGGGCTCATCGATGCCCATGGGCGGCGGCGGAATGGGCGGCGGCATGGGCGGCATGGACTTCTGATTTTGTTGCATCCGGGGTGGCGATGGCGCCACCCCGGCCGCTGAATTTTGCAGTCGTCGCGTTGCATATAAAGAGCGTGGAGAGCAATCTTCACGCTCTTTCGTTTTGGGTGCCGCGGGAACATTGGTCTATGTTCTGCTGTTCCCATTACACGCAGAGTTCGGCAGGATCTGTGGAACGGGGAGGACGGGATGCAAGGCTTTCTGGAATTGTTCAGCCGTGCGCGCGACCTCGCACCACATGGTTATTGCCTTATGTGGAATCCTTGGCTTGTCTGGACGCATGTTCTTTCGGACGCTTTGATTGCTGCAGCGTATTTCTCGATCCCGGTCGCATTAATTCGGTTCGTTCGCCGACGCGGCGACGTTGCATTCGGCTGGATATTCTGGCTGTTTGCGATCTTCATCCTCGCCTGCGGTTTGACCCACATCATGGCGATCTGGACGCTGTGGAACCCGGACTATGTCTGGGAAGGCATGATCAAGGTGGTCACCGCGATAGCATCGGTGGCGACGGCGGTCGTGCTGTGGCCATTGATCCCCCGATTGCTTGCCATCCCTTCGCCCAGCCAGCTGGTTCACGCCAATGCGCGACTGGAGGAAGAGGCACTGCAGCGGCAAGCCGCCGAAACAGCCCTGGTCCAGTCGCAGAAGATGGAGGCTGTGGGCCAGCTGACCGGCGGGATTGCGCACGATTTCAACAACATGCTGTCGATCGTAATTGGCTCGCTCGATATGGCTTCGCGGCGAATTGGTCAGGGACAGGTCGGGGACGTCGGCGACCTGATCGCGCAGGCGCAGGAAGGCGCGCGTCGGGCCGCCGAACTGACGTCGCGGTTAATGGCGTTTTCGCGCCAACAGCCGCTTGAGCCGCAGATCGTTCGCCTCGACAAGCTGGTGGCTGACATATCCGAACTGTTGCGTCGGACGATCGGAGAGCAAATCCAGCTGCAAACCGTTTTGGCAGGTGGGCTATGGTCGACGCAGATTGATCCACATCAGCTTGAAAATTGCCTCGTCAACCTGTGCGTCAACGCGCGCGATGCGATGCCTAATGGCGGCAAGCTGACGATCGAAACTGCCAATGCGCATCTTGACGATCGCTACGCTGCCGAAAATGAAATTGAAGCGGGGCAATATGTTCTTGTTTGCGTGACCGACACCGGCACGGGTATGTCGAGCGATGTCATCGGCCGGGCATTCGATCCGTTCTTTACCACCAAGCCGGTCGGGCAAGGGACAGGGCTGGGCCTGAGCCAGGTGTTTGGATTTATCAAACAATCCTCCGGCCATGTAAAAATTTACTCCGAAATCGGCCACGGCACGACCGTAAAAATCTATCTGCCGCGGGTTGGTGCTGCGGACCTCGAACAAAGCAGCGCCCAGGCCCCCGCAGCGCGTTCAGGCGAGCCCGGCCGGGCGGGTGAGACAGTGCTCGTGGTCGAGGATGAAGCGCTGGTGCGGATGATGACTGTGACCGCGTTGACCGATCTCGGCTATGTCGTCCTGCAAGCCGCAAATGGCAAAGCCGCACTCGCGCTCATCGAAACAGGTGTGCCGATCGACTTGCTGCTGACCGATGTTGTTATGCCCGAGATGAATGGGGCCGAACTGGCCGCAGCGGCTCGGCCGCTTCGCCCCTCCATGAAAATCATATTCATGACCGGCTATACGCGCAACGCGATCGTCCACAACGGCACGCTCGATCCCGGTGTGGCGCTTTTGCCCAAGCCATTTGCAATTGCAGATCTCGCGGCCAAGGTGCGGACCGAGCTTGATCGCTAGTGGAAAAACAGCTCAAATCCCCACAGTCTTAAAGCCTCAGTGACGGGTTTGGGGGTTGAACCCGGCCGTGACGCATACAAAGGCAAATCGACCGTTTCGCTTGCAAGCGTTTTATTTCGACTCCGGGTCGACCAGTCCCACGGGTGGCAGAGATTGCGCGTCAAGATCGGCAGCAGCCTGGTTTAACGCTTCGGATTCGGCTTTGATCGCCGAACCGGGTTCGCTCGGGCTGCACCCTGCAACAAAGGTGCCCATGATCATGATGGCAATCCACTGCATCGCACGATCCTTGCGCGAAAAAAAGGCCGCGATCCGATGGGACCGCGGCCTTTCAATTACCGGTTTGGCCTGAAGGCGATAAACAGGTTTACTTTTTCATTGCGTCGGCTGCGTTGTCGACGGCGCTCTTTGCGCTGTCAGCCATCGCATCGACTGCATTGTCTGCGCCCATCGTGGCGGTCGCTGCGCCATTGGCAGCGGCGTCGCCCATCGCATCGGCAGCATTGCCGGCAGCGCCCATTGCCGCGTCGGCTGCGTTATCGGCGCCTTCGACGGCTTCGGTTGCCATCGCGTCGGCGGCGTTGGCCGATTCATCGGCAGCCTTTTCGCTGCATGCAGCAAGACCGAGCGACGCAGCAGCGACGAGCGAAAGAACAGTGAACTTCTTCATGGGGTGATCCCTCCCGTTATTAGGTCAACAAAGCGGCGGTCAGCGCGAAAGGCTTTGCAACCCACTCGGACCGGCGGGGGCTGGCACTACCGTTTTGCCCCCCTTTATGCAATGGGGATTTTTTTGCGCCGCAGTCGGTGCGCGGTGGGGACATAAATCGCGAGGTTGCCCTAGCAAAATCTCGCTTCTCGTGAGCGTTGACACATATAAAGGAATCTTTATATCAGCGCTCATGAAGCTTCCATTGACGATTTTCCGCGCGCTAGCCGATCCCACAAGGCTCCGGATCGTGGCATTGATGCGTACGATGGAGCTGGCGGTGGGCGAAGTTGCACAGGTTCTGGGGCAGAGCCAGCCGCGCGTTTCGCGCCACATCCGTATCCTGTGCGAAGCCGGCCTTGCCCGCCGCCGGAAGGAAGGGAGCTGGGTGTTTCTCGATCCCGGGCCTGCCGAACTTGTCCAGCCGGTATTCCGGGCGATCGACCAATGGACGGCGGATCAACCCGCCGATCCGTGGACAATTGCCGATGCCGCCCGGCTTTCGGCGGTGCGCGCTGATCGAGCTGCGGCGGCGGCACGCTATTTTGCCGCGCACGCCGATGAATGGGACAGCCTCCGGTCGCTTTACGTGTCCGAAGATCAGGTCGAAGCGGCCATCGTGTCCGCTCTGTCTGGTGCGCCGATCGGCCGGCTTGTTGATGTCGGGACAGGAACCGGGCGGATGATCGAGTTGCTCGGCGCGCAGGCATCGGAAGTGATCGGGATCGACCGCAGCCCTGAAATGTTGCGGCTGGCACGCGCGAAACTCTCGCAAAGTCAGTCATTCGGATGGGAATTGCGGCAGGGAGACCTCGCAGATTTGCCGCTGCGCGATGCATCGGCAGACACGGTGGTCGTCCACCAGGTTTTGCATTTCCTGCCGGAACCGGGTGCGGCGATCGCCGAACTCGGCCGCGTTCTCAGCGATGGCGGCCGGTTGCTCGTCACCGATTTTGCGCCGCATAGTCGTGAAGAATTGCGCGATCGCGATGCGCATGCCCGGTTGGGATTCTCGGACGAACAAATTGCAGGCTGGATGGATGCAGCGGGGATTTCGCTGGCCCGCACAGACAATTTGAAAGGCGGAACGTTGACGGTAAAACTTTGGCTCGGCGAGAAACGCGCCGCCAAGCGGCTGAAGGCGGTGGCAGCATGAACAGCATTCCGCTTTCGGTGGCCCAGCTCGAAGAGGCGCGGCGTGCGCTGGCAACGCCGATGTTCGCCGATTTGGCGGGCGATGCCGAAATCAGTTTCGAATTCTTTCCGCCAAAAACCGAAAAAATGGAAGAAACCTTATGGTCGTCGATCGAGACGTTGAGGCCGCTTGGTCCGCGCTTTGTATCGGTGACCTATGGCGCGGGGGGATCGACGCGCGAACGGACGCACAATACTGTTGCCCGTATCGCGCGCGAAACCGAAATTCCCGCCGCAGCACATCTAACGTGCGTCGAGGCGACCTGCGGTGACATCGATGAGATTGCCGACGCCTATTGGAACGCCGGCGTGCGGCATATTGTCGCGCTCCGCGGCGATCCGCCCGAAGCCGGGAGGGCCTACGCGCCGCATCCTGGCGGCTATGCCGGGGCGGCCGAACTGGTCGAAGGCTTGCGCAAGCGGCATCCGTTCGAAATTTCGGTAAGCGCCTATCCCGAAACGCACCCGCAGGCGGCGAGCACCGATGCCGATATCGACCATTTGCGCCGCAAGCTCGATGCGGGAGCCAGCCGTGCGATCTCACAGTTTTTCTTCGAACCCGAAACCTATTTCCGGTTTCGCGATGCCTGTGCCGCGCGCGGTGTCGATGCCGAAATCGTGCCCGGCATCATGCCGGTCACCAATTTCGGCGCGATCGAACGCATGTCGGCGATGACGGGAACCGCGGTGCCGCCATGGATGGCGCGATTGTTCGAAGGGCTCGACGATCACCCGCAGGCGCGGCAGCTCGTGGCAGCGACCGTCGCTGCCGAACTGTGCCGCAGGCTATATGCAGGCGGCGTGCGGCAGTTCCACTTCTACACGCTGAACCGCGCAGAGCTGAGCTACGCGATCTGCCACCTGATGGGATTGAGGCCGAAATGACCAAAACTAAATTATGGGACTGTCCCTTAATTGGCGATGGAGACCCGAAATGAGTGCACGCCATGCCTTTCTCGATGCCGCCGCAGACCGCATCCTGCTGACTGATGGCGCATGGGGCACGCAGATCCAGAACTTCAAGCTCGCCGAGGGCGATTATGCGGGCGATCTGGGCCTCGCCCATGATCAGAAGGGCAATAACGACATCTTGGCGCTGACCCGGCCCGATATCGTCGAGGCGATCACCCGCGCCTATTTCGATGCCGGATCGGACATGATCTCGACCAACACTTTCAGCTCGACCCGCATCGCGCAGGCCGATTATGGCGCAGAGGATCTGGTGCCTGCAATCAACCGCGCATCGGGCCAGATCGCGCGCCGCATCGCCGAGGAATATGCGGCAAAAGACGGACGTCGGCGCTTTGTTGCCGGTGCGATCGGGCCGACCAACAAAACGCTGTCGCTTAGCCCCGATGTCAACGATCCGGGGTATCGCGAGATCGGTTTCGATACACTCGTCGGGCTTTACCGCGAACAGGTCGAGGCGTTGGTTGAAGGTGGCGTCGATTTCATCCTGATCGAAACTGTGTTCGATACATTGAATGCCAAGGCCGGGATCATGGCGGTAAAGCAGGCGGAAGCGGCGCTTGGCCGCGATATTCCGATCATGCTCTCGATGACGCTTACAGACCTTTCGGGCCGGAATTTGTCGGGGCATACGGTAGAAGCGTTCTGGCACGCGGTGCGTCACGCCAAGCCGCTGACGATCGGGCTCAACTGCTCGTTCGGTGCCGAACAGCTGCGTCCGCATGTCAAGGTGCTCGCGAACCTCGCCGATACGCTGATCATGGTCTATCCCAATGCCGGGCTGCCCAACGATCTGGGCGAGTATGACGAACGGCCTGAACAAACTGCCGCGCTGGTCAAGGAATGGGCCGATGCGGGGCAGGTGAACGTGCTCGGCGGCTGTTGCGGATCGACCCCGGCACACATCGCGGCAATGGCGGAGGCGGTTGCCGGACTTACTCCGCGCGCTTTGCCAAGCGTGCCGGTCCAGACCCGATTGGCCGGTCTGGAGCCTATGACACTGGCGGCGTGATCAATCTCCCCGTTTACGGGGGGAGGCAGCCCGCAGGGCTGACGGAGGGGGGCCTCCGTTGGCACAGAGCTTTATCCGGAGGCCCCCCTCCACCGCGCAAGCGCGGTCCCCCTCC
>JANPIQ010000054.1:0-34837 GCA_031425075.1 Sphingomonadales bacterium | reverse complement strand
CTCGGCGGATGTTGTTGCGATGATGCAGGAGGGCGTGCGGATGCTCGCGCCTTATCTGGTGTTCGTGTTTTTCGCCGCACATTTTGTTGCGATGTTCAACTGGTCGCGGCTGGGGCCCATTTTCGCCATCGACGGCGCGCTGGCGTTGCAAAGGATGGACGTGCCCGCACCTTTGCTGCTCGCAGGGGTGCAGTTCGTTTCGTCGTTCCTCGATCTGTTCATCGGATCGGCGGCGGCCAAGTGGAGCGCAATGGCCCCTGTCGTCGTGCCCAAGTTCATGCTGCTCGGCATCAGCCCCGAAATGACGACGGCGGCGTACCGGATGGGGGACAGTTACACCAACATCATGACGCCGCTGATGATCTATTTCCCGCTGATCCTCGCCTTCTCGCGGCGTTACGACAATCGCCTCGGCGTCGGTTCGCTACTCGCTTTGATGCTGCCTTATGCGCTCAGCTTCATGGTGGTGGGCCTGACAATGACGATGATGTGGGTGACGTTCGACCTGCCCTTGGGGCCAGGCGCGCAGGTGTTCTACACACCGCCAGTGGCGGCCGCACAATGAGTGCGCCCGTTCTCCCGACATCGTACAACGCTGAGGACGAAGGGGCCAAGGCGCGCGCCGCGCACAATCGCGCGCTGCGCGATACGCTCTGGGCCAGGGTCGCCGAGGCCGCGCTGGGCGGGAATGAAAAGTCGCGCGAACGGCATGTTTCGCGCGGGAAACTGCTGCCACGAGAGCGCGTCGAGCGGCTGCTCGATCCGGGATCGCCGTTTCTCGAGATCGGGCAGCTTGCGGCCAATGGCATGTACGAAGGCGATGTTCACGGCGCGTCGCTGATCTGCGGGATCGGGCGCGTGAGCGGGCGGCAGGTGATGATCGTCTGCAACGACGCGACGGTGAAAGGCGGCACCTATTATCCGCTGACGGTCAAGAAGCACCTCCGTGCGCAGGAGATCGCACTCGAAAACCGGCTGCCGTGCATCTACCTCGTCGATAGCGGCGGCGCGAACCTGCCGTTCCAGGCCGATGTCTTCCCCGACCGCGACCATTTCGGGCGGATTTTCTTCAATCAGGCCAACATGAGCGCGCGGCAAATCCCGCAGATCGCCTGCGTGATGGGCAGTTGCACTGCGGGTGGGGCGTATGTCCCTGCGATGTCCGACGAGAGCGTGATCGTCCGCAATCAGGGCACGATTTTCCTTGCCGGACCGCCCTTGGTGAAGGCGGCGACGGGCGAGGAAATCAGCGCCGAGGATCTGGGCGGCGGCGATTTGCACGGGCGCAAATCGGGCGTGGTCGATCATGTTGCGGAAAATGACGAACACGCGCTGACGATCGTGCGCGATATCGTGTCGCATCTGGGGCCGGTTCACAAACCCGATCTCGATGTGAAGGAACCACGCCCGCCCAAATACGACGCGGAGGAGCTTTACGGCATCATCCCCCAAGACGTCCGCGCACCCTATGACGTTCGTGAAATCATCGCGCGGCTCGTCGATGCATCCGAGTTTCACGAGTTCAAGGCGCTTTATGGCAGCACGCTGGTGTGCGGCTTTGCGCACATCTGGGGAATGCCGGTCGCGATCCTCGCGAACAACGGCGTGCTGTTTTCGGAAAGCGCGGTCAAAGGCGCACACTTCATCGAACTCGCCTGCCAGCGGCGGATACCCCTGCTGTTCCTCCAGAACATTTCGGGTTTCATGGTCGGCGGCAAGTACGAGGCGGAGGGGATCGCCAAGCATGGCGCAAAACTCGTCACCGCCGTCGCCACCGCGAGCGTCCCCAAGATCACCGTGCTGATCGGCGGCAGTTTTGGCGCAGGCAATTACGGCATGTGCGGCCGCGCATACTCGCCGCGCTTCCTGTTCGCCTGGCCCAATGCGCGGATCAGCGTGATGGGCGGCGAACAGGCGGCGAGCGTGCTCGCGACCGTTCACCGCGATGCCGAACGCTGGACGCCCGAAGAAGCCGAAGCCTTCAAGGCCCCGATCCGCCAGACATACGAAGACGAAGGCAACCCCTATTACGCCACCGCGCGGCTGTGGGACGACGGGGTTATCGATCCGGCGCAGACGCGCGATGTGCTGGGGCTGGCCTTGGCGGCGGCGCTCAACGCACCGGGCGAGGAGGCGCCCCGGTTCGGGGTGTTCCGGATGTGATCGTCCATCTTTACAGTTTGCCGGGCGAAGAGTTTGCTCTGATTTGGGCGATCGAAAACATGACGTTCCAGTATGCTTGGAGGGACGTACTGCCGGAACAACTTTCACCCTTAGCGTTGAAAGCATCGGAAGCTTTAGCCGAATACGGCTTTTGCTCAATCGTTGGAGAGCGTTATCGAACGATTGAAGGTCAATCCTCGATCGCCTTCAAACTAGAAGCGCGCGATAAATTGCTCAACAACTATAAGTATTGGGGGAAGATTCGGATTGATACCGAACACCTGAATTCCAAGTCGAAATACCTCCTGATCATTCTAGCAAAGCTGTCAGATGAGTTTCTGAGATATGATGAAGGTCATTTGTATCATGATTCGATGAGTGCGGGGGAGGCAGCTTTTGCTGAGCTACAAACATATGGCCTCTTGTACACGGATAAGAGAGGCTGCGGACATTGGACTGACGCCGGAATTGTGGCTTTGGACGCATTTGTTGAGCTGGGAGACTTTCCGAAATGATCCGATCTCTCCTCATGACCAAATTGATCGTCCGCGCGGCACCGACCCCACCACCATGCTGCGCATGGTCCCCCTCCCCGTGAACGGGGAGGTATGAGCGGTGGTGAGTGACGGTTCTCAAATACCTCCCCATTCTGGGGAGGGGGAGTTGGCTTTCGATTGCTCCCAGCAATCGAAAACTGTGCCGGGGGCACAGTTTCGCCAACTCGCGAAGCGTGGTGGTGGGGTGTTTGCCACCTCGCGCCCTGTGATCAAGCAAGCGCGGAAGGAACGGCAGAGCGGGAACTTGCCCGAAGCCGTGATGTGGCGGGCTTTGCAAATTCGACCGGGTGGATTTCGCTTTCGGCGGCAGCATCCTGTCGGGCCATATATTCTGGACTTTGCGTGTTTGCGGCCAAGGATTGCTATCGAGGTTGACGGCATTGCGCATGAAATGGGGGATCGGCCTGAGCGCGATGCGCGACGCGATGTTTGGCTGGTGAGTCAGGGGTTTCGGGTGCTGCGCATTCCGGCGCGTGACGTGCTTTCCGACTTGAACGCAGCCATCAATGCTGTTGTTGCGGCATGTTCGGACGCATTACCCCTCCACCATGCTTCGCATGGTCCCCCTCCCCATGATGGGGAGGTATTTTGAGGTCGATGGCCATGACCCAATCGCGCCTCATCGCCAATCGCGGCAAATTGCCTGCCGAACCATCCGCACCGCATAGGCCAGATTCCACCAGTGCTATCGCGGCGGCGTGCTCGGATGCAGTGGCGCTCCACAAACGTTCGGATGATATCCCTCGCCATCCCCGATAAGACGCTTTAGCGATCCCCTCATTTCATGTCTCCATTCCAGACAAGGCCATCTTCTTTGGTTACCGCAGTATTAAGACTATAGGCTTTCGCCCGATTGCAGTTTATTCACATCAGCGTTGAGTTGAGTCGTGGCTGCGACAGGCCGAATTGGCCGCCTGCGGCTCCTATTCGCGGAAAGAGACAGATGTGGCCCACCGTGACGTATCGGTAAATTGGGTAGCCAAAGCGTTTGCTTTTAACGTGTTCCAAAGGATTCCGCGCGGCGAACAGGTTTATTATTTCTTCCAGCGCTCGATCACAAAAACACTGCCGCGATCGCTGTCTCCCACCGCAATATCTGCAAGGGCGCAAGTCGCGCACGCCCAGGCGATTGTTGCTGCCCGCACCGATATTGCCACGCTGACCTTGCTCGAACTTGGCGCCGGTTGGGATCTTTATGCCAATCTTGTGTATTGGTGCTATGGAATCAACAATCAGATTGCAATCGATATCCGCCGCTGGGCTCGCGCGGAAACTGTCAATGCCGTGATCAGCCATCTTCATGCCGACCCGCCACCGGGCCGCGCGCGGCTGCCAATCGAACTTGTCCGCGATTCGCATTTCGATGACGATCTCAAACGCATCTACGGCATCCGCTATCTTGCGCCCTATGACGCGTCCTCGACCGATCTTGACGATGCGTCGGTTGATATCATCACGACAACCAGCGTGTTCGAACATGTTCCCGAACCGATTTGTGCAGCCATATTGCGTGAATGTCGCCGCATTCTTGCGCCCGGCGGCATGATGCGCCACACGATCGATTATTCGGATCATTATGCGCACGCCGATCCATCGATCAGTTCGTATAATTATCTGCGCTTCGGCAATTCGGTGTGGGCCTTGTTCAATCCTGACATCCATTATCAGAACCGGCTCAGGTCTCCCGATTTCCGGCGCTTGTTCCATCAGGCCGATCTGCACGTCGAAGACGAAATCGCATGGCACGGCGATGCCGCCGAGCTGGACCGCATCAAGGTGCATCCGCAGTTTGCGAAATATGACGAAACAGCGTTGCGGACCCTTGGTGCCACCTTTGCTTTGCGACCGGCCTAAGCTACGGCGTCGTTCGCCCATAATGCCAATGCAATCGCTCCTCATCGCCAATCGCGGCGAAATCGCCTGCCGGATCATCCGCACCGCGCGGGCGATGGGCATTCGCACGGTCGCGGTCTATTCGGATGCCGATGCCAAGGCGCTGCATGTGCGGCAGGCCGATGAGGCGGTTCATATCGGGGCGTCTCCGGCGCGCGAGAGCTATCTGGTGGGTGACAAGATCATCGCCGCCGCGCTTGCCACCGGTGCGGAGGCGATCCATCCCGGCTATGGCTTCCTCTCCAAAAATGCCGAATTCGCGCAGGCGGTGATCGACGCGGGGCTGATCTGGGTCGGGCCTGCGCCTGCCAGCATCACCGCGATGGGGCTGAAGGATGCGGCCAAGACATTGATGGCGGCGGCGGGCGTGCCCGTAACCCCCGGCTATATGGGAGAAAACCAGGAGCCGGATTTCCTCGCCGAACAGGCGGAAATAATTGGTTTTCCAGTGCTGATCAAGGCAGTCGCGGGCGGCGGCGGGAAGGGGATGCGCAAGGTCGAGGACGCGGCCGACTTCGCCGATGCGCTCGCCTCTTGCCAGCGCGAAGCCACCGCATCGTTCGGCAACGCGCATGTCCTCATTGAAAAATATATCCAGCGCCCGCGCCATATCGAGGTGCAGGTGTTCGGCGATACCCACGGCAACATCGTCCACCTGTTCGAACGCGATTGTTCGCTCCAGCGCCGCCACCAGAAAGTGATCGAGGAAGCTCCCGCGCCGGGGATGGACGAAGCGACCCGCGCTCAGCTCTGCGCGGTCGCGGTGAAGGCGGCGAAGGCAGCCGATTATGTCGGCGCAGGCACAATCGAGTTCATCGCCGACGCGTCTGAAGGCCTGCGCGCCGACCGGATATGGTTCATGGAAATGAACACGCGGTTGCAGGTCGAACATCCCGTCACCGAGGAAATCACCGGCGTCGATCTGGTCGAATGGCAGTTGCGGGTTGCGAGTGGGGAGCCGTTGCCGCTGCGGCAGGACGAGCTGAGCATCAACGGCTGGGCGATGGAGGCACGGCTCTATGCCGAAGACCCGGCGAAGGGGTTTTTGCCGTCGATTGGCCCGCTCACGCATCTTTTTTTTCCTGATAATGTTCGGATTGATACCGGCGTGGAGCAAGGTGCTGAAGTTTCGCCGTTCTACGATCCCATGATCGCCAAACTCGTCGTCCACACTGACGATCGAAGTGCAGCAGCACAGATGCTCGCAGACGGCTGCGAAGCAACCGAAGTTTGGCCAGTGCGCGCCAATGCCCAATTTGTCGCGCGCTGTTGCCGTGACATCGACTTTATCGACGGTAACGTGAGCACTGGATTTATCGATGAGAGGCTCGCGTCTCTCACGGATGATGAAACAAGCCAAGCCGCAATGGCTGCAGCCGCTTTCTGGCGTCTTGAAGAGTTCATGGAAGCCGACTTCAACCAACACGGGCATACAGTTTGGGACAACGCTCCGTCTCGCTTGTTTGGTTTTCGACTGAACGGACCGATGGCGGCGGCCATTTTACCGGTCAAAATTGATGGCAAATCCCGTTTGCTGACGGCTTCGCCAAGCACAAAGCTAAACGAGGACTGGCAGTGGGTGTTACAGCTTGACGGTGAAAAGCTCGAAGCCGACTCTGAACTTCCTACAACCTATGGCGATGCACCAGGCGGCGGCGGGTCAATTCACCTGTTCGACAAGGGCAGGTTTGCGCAATTCGAGTTCGACTCTCGCAACGAAGGTGGGGTATCTCAAGCAGGAAGCGGCACCATCCTCTCCCCCATGCCGGGGCGGATCATCGCGGTCGAAGTTGCGGCGGGGGATGCGGTGGTGAAGGGGCAGAAACTCCTCACATTGGAAGCGATGAAGATGGAGCATAGCCTGACGGCGCCGTTCGACGGGGTTGTGGCGGAGCTTAATGCGGTCGCGGGGGGGCAGGTGCAGGTTGAGGCGCTGCTGGTTCGGATCGAAGCTGTTTCAGAGGAAACCGACCGCAACGATTGAAATTCCGTCTAGGCTGAGCTTGTCGAAGCCCTGCCTTTTTCTTGGAACCGCAGTGTCAAAAGAAGGACAGCCCTTCGACAAGCTCAGGGTAGACGGAGTTGTGCCGTGCCCCTTAAATCCTCCCCGGAACGGGGAGGGGAACCACGAAGTGATGGAGGGGCCGGCTGGGGAGTTCGGTGCTTTACTTTCCGACCGGCCCCTCCACCCCCGCGTCTTCGCGCGGCGGTTCCCCTCCCCGTTCCGGGGAGGATTTCATAGCCCAGCCAGTTTCGCGATGATCGCGTAATGCGCATCAGCCACCGGCACGACTGAAAGCCGCGATTGGCGGATCAAGCCGAAATCGGCGAGTTCGGGCAACGCCTTCATCTCCGCCAGCGTCACCGCTCGCTTCACCGGCTTTACCGCCGCCACATCGACCATCACGAACCGCCCCGCCGGATCGCCCGGATCGGGATAGGCGGTGCGGACAATCTCGACCACGCCGACAATCTCCTTGCCCTCGTTCGAATGGTAGAAGAACGCCTTGTCGCCCACGACCATGGCTTTCAGGTGGATTGCGGCGAGGTGGTTGCGGATGCCGTCCCAATGGGTGCGCTTGTCCGCGACCATCATGTCCCAGCTATATTTATGCGGTTCGGATTTCAGCAGCCACCACGCCATCGCTACGCCCCCTGCACTTCATGCCGTGCCACGAAGAAACGCCCGCCCTCGGTCATGAACACCGTTGCCAGCGCGGCAAGGCCTGCCAGCGTGAAGCCTATGTAAAGCGGCGCGGTCGTCCCGTCGAACGCCTGTCCGATCAGCGACCCCATGATGACGCCTGCCAGATTGCCGATCGTCCCCTGAATCGAGCTCGCCATGCCTGCAACGCGGCCCATATTCTCCATCGCCATCGCGCCGAAATTGCCGACGGTGAATGAAAACCCGATCATCATCAGCGTTTGCAGCACGATGAAGCTGACCATCGTCTCATAGCCCGAAATCGCGACGCCTGCGTGGATCACCGCAACGCCGGTAAACCACATCAGCCCGAGGTGCCCGATCCGCCGCATGCCGAACCGCTGGACGATGCCGGCATTGATCAGCGATGCGGCGGCCATTCCGCTCGCCATGATCGCAAAGCCGATGGGGAGAAAATCGGAGCGGTCGAAGCTGATCTCGAAAATCTGCTGGACCGACAGAAGGAAGCCGTAAAGCGCGCATGACATCATCGCCATCGCGATGCTGTATCCCATCGACATCCGGTCGGTCAGCACGATGCGCGCGCTGGCGGCGATGTTGGCACGGTTGATGCGCGTGACATTGGCAGGATCGAGCGTTTCGGGCAGCCTCAGCGCCACCCACGCCCACGCACCAAAGCCGATCAGCCCGAGAACGTGGAAAATCCAACGCCACGGCCCGAATTCGAGGACGATCTGCCCGAGCGCAGGGGCGAGGATCGGTGCGGCCATGAAGATCGTGCTCGCAAGGCTCATCACCTGTGCCATGTCGCGGCCTGCAAACCGGTCACGCACGACTGAGCGCACCACGGTTTGCCCGCATGCGGCGGCCATGCCCTGAATGAAGCGCGCGATCAGCAGCTGGGTGAAATCCTGCGACAGCGCCGCAACCACATTGGCGATCGCGAACACCAGCAGCCCGATCATCATCGGCATCCGCCTGCCGTAGCGATCCGAAATCGTGCCGATCATCAGCAGCGTCACGCCGAACCCGGCAAGGAATGCGCTGATTACCACGGGACGGTCATTGGGATCGCTCACTCCCAGATCATTTCCGATGGCGGGCAGCGCGGGCAGCATCGAATCGATCCCGAACGCCACGAGCATCATCACGCTCGCGATCATCAGGACGAACTCGGTCTTGCCCGGCATGACGCGGGAAGGCTTCGCAGCGGATGGCATAGACGGGCCATACTGCAGTTGCGAAGGAATGAAAGGCTTGATCCTCCCCGGATCGGGGAGGATTTGCGAGGTTCAGCCGCCATTCAAACGAATTCTGGCGTTTGCGCACCTTCGCAGTTGCAACATGGGCAGGACCGCCCATCTGCAATCCTCCCTTCCGAAAAAGTTTTGCCCTGCCATGATTCGTCATTTTTTAGCTTCCACCGCGCTGACGCTTGCCTTGACGGCTCCTGCGCTTGCGCAAGACGCTACGGATACGGTGATCGAAGAAGCCGCCGAAATTGTCGTGACCGCACAGAGCAGCGCAGGTTCGGTCGATACCGATGTGCCGCCCGATCTGGTGCTGACCGAAGACGATATCGCCAGCTATGGCGCGTCGAACCTCACCGATCTGGTCGCTGCACTCTCGACGCAAACACGCAGCGGGCGGGGGCGTGACGGCGGTGCGCCTGTTGTGCTGGTCAACGGCAGGCGCGTCTCAGGCTTCTCCGAAATCCGCGATCTGCCGCCTGAAGCCATCCTGAAGGTCGAGACATTTCCCGAAGAGGTCGCGCTCAAATTCGGCTTTTCGCCCGACCAGCGCGTCATCAACTTCATCCTCAAGGACGATTTTCGCGCGGTCAGCGCCGAAGTCGAAATCGGCGGCCCGACGCGCGGCGGGCGGCTGACCAACGAGATCGGCGGCAGCATCGTCCGCATTACCGGCAATGGCCGGATTAACCTCAGCGTCGAATATGAACGCGACAGCTCAATCACCGAGGCCGAGCGGGGCATCGCTCAGCCGATTGCAGGGCTGGCGCAGGCGCGAACGCTGGCCCCCGAAACCCAGTCGCTCGATCTGAACGCGGTCATCAACCGGCCGATTTCGGACGCTGTCAACGCCACGCTCAACCTGACCTATGATCGCACCGACCAGGCGGGGCTGTTCGGGCTATCGACCGGCCGTGAGCCGCTGCGTCGCGACCGGCTGGTCGAAGCTGGCAATTTAGGTGTCACGTTGGATGGCCAGTTGAGCCAGACGTGGCGCTGGACCGCGACCGGAACGCTGGGGCAGGAGAATGTCGTCACGCTGACCGACCAGATTGCAGGCCGCGCTGTGTCGCGAGACCGGGGTTCGGCGAAGCTGACAACGGGCAATGCCAATCTGCTGTTGTCGGGCCAACTGGTCGATCTGCCGGCCGGCCCTGTGTCGGCATCGTTCCGGGCAGGTTACGAACGCCGCAATTTCCGCAGCAGGACGCGGCGCAGCGGGACGACGCTTGCCGCGCGATTGGGACGGGGAATCGCGTCGACGCGCGCCAGCCTCGACATCCCGTTGACCAGCCGCCGCCGCGCATTCGGCGAAGCCATCGGTGATCTGTCGGTCAATGTGAACGGCGGGTATCAGCGACTGACCGATTTCGGCGGCGTGCGCGCCTATGGCTATGGGGCCACCTGGTCGCCAGCGCCCGCGCTGACGCTCACCGCAAGCCTGTCGGCGACCGAAGCGGCGCCGAGCCAGCAGCTGTTGCGCGATCCGCTTGTGTTTACTCCCGGGGTCACAATCTTCGATTTTGTTCGCGGAACGACCGCGGTCGTCACGCAGATTTCGGGCGGCAATTCCGGCTTGCGCACCGAAGACCGGCGCGACACCAAGGTCGCGGCGAGCTGGCAGATCAAGTCGGTCGAGGGACTGGGCCTGAGCGCCGAGTATTTTCGCAACCGCGCGGCAAGCCCGCTGGCGGGTTTCCCCTCGTTGACAACCGATATCGAAGCGGCATTCCCGGGGCGGATCGTCCGCGATGCAGGTGGCAATCTCGTGTCGGTCGATACCCGGTCGATCAACTATGCCTCGACGGCAAACGACCGGCTGCGCTTCGGCCTCAACTTCCAGCGCAACCTGACGCCCGAGGCGGGGCGCGGCGGCGGACGACCTGGCGCCGGGCAGGGGGGCCCTGGTGGCAGGCCACCGGGTGCCGGGCAGGGCGGCGGTCCTCGTGGCGGTGGCGGCGGGTTCGGTCGGTTCGGCGGCGGTCCGGGCAAACGCGTGTCGGCATCCTTGCTCTATACGCATGAACTGAAAGACGAGATCGTGATTGCGCCGGGCCTGCCGGTGCTCGACCTGTTAAATGGCGGCGCGACAGGCGCGTTCGGCGGCACATCGCGCCATCGCGTCGATCTCGAAGGCGGCTGGTTCAACAACGGCCTCGGCATCCGCGCGATTGCCGCGTGGCAAAGCCCGACAACGATCAGCGGCGGCGTCGGCAGCTCCGACCTGCGCTTCGGCGCGATCGGCACGCTGAATCTGCGCTTTTTCCTCAATTTCGATCAGCGCAAAAAGATTACCGACGATGTGCCATTCCTCAAGGGCAGCCGGATTTCGATCCGCATCGACAATGCCTTCGATCAGGTCCGCGACGTCCGCGATACAGGCGGTGTGGTGCCGTTCCGCTTTCAGCCCGGGTTTGTCGATCCGCTTGGCCGCACGATCGAGCTGAGCTTTCGCAAGCTGTTTTGAGTCACACCCCGCACGACAATTCAGTCATGCCATATTTGCGTTCCTCGTCATCGGTCGGGGCAATCCCCGCGCTGGTGGGCGCATCGCCTTCGGTCGTGAACTGACCGGTGCTGTCGATCTGGTAGGGTTTGCCCAGCACTTCGATCACGCGGGACATCGGCTCTTTGAAATAGATCGACACCGATTCGGCGTGGGTGCCGATGCCGCCGACGCGCAGCCCCATCCAGCTGCGGGTGAGCGGGAGATAGTCGCTCTTGCCGGGAAACTCGTCGAGCGCCTGTGCGCGGGTGTCCTCGTCGGGATACGACGCGCCTTCCGCCTTTTCGAACCGTGCCTGGCTGTCTTGCCCCAGTTTGCGGAACAACATCTGGACTTCCCTGCCGAATCCGCATCCCGCAGGAACAAATGCCACATCGATGGGCTGCGCGCTGCCCGCCTCGATGTCGATGCCGCTGGCGTCGAAATAGCCGACACCGCCTTTTTCGAGGAGCACTTCGGCAAATCCGCCTGCTGTGAGCCCCACAAGCTGGAGCTTTGTGCCCGGTGCGGCAGTCATCAACACCGCAGCGCCCGGTTGCGGCCGCGAAAGGATCGGCATGTCTGCGCCTGCATACCACGCCTTGTTCAGGCTGCGCGCCAGCGATGGCGGTGCGACTTCCGACAAATTGACTGCCGAGACAAAATGACCGCTTTCGGCGATTTGGAACCAGTTGGAAATGCCGTCTTCGCCCAGTTCGAGCACGCCCGAAACCTTCGATCCGCGCGGCAGCTTGCCGACGATGCTTGATCCTTGCGAGGTGGCGCGGTCACGCAGATTGGCAGATGCGATGGTGTACATCGTTGTTTCGATGTCACTTGCCGCGGCGGCATTTTCAACCGGTGGTTCAAGCCCGAGCCAATTGTATCGGTTGATCCAGAACAGAATCGCGACGAAGAGAACGCCCGCCGCCATTGCGCCGATGATCAGCGTGCGATTGCGCGTTCCAGACTGGACATCGGCGTCGGGCTGGCCGGGCTCGGGCACCCTTTGCGGCGGAATAACAGGGGCCGCCGCTTGTCCCGCTGGCGCTTGTCCCACCGGCGTGCCGCAATTGGCACAGAATTTGGCATCCGGCGCAATCGAGGACCCGCACGACACGCAGAATTTTGCGCCCCCTGTCGACATTGCCGGCTCTGTGCGATCGACCTGTGCCAACACAGGCGCTTCGGCCCCGCACACGGTGCAGAAGGTGGCAGCATCGGTCATCGCCGCACCGCATTTTTCACAGCTGCGCGCCATACTCATGTCCTTATTGCCCGAACGCGGCGCATCCTATGCCGCGCATCGGCGATTTCAACGCGCTTTTTCAGATGCGATCCAGTCAGCAATCTGCCGGTCGAGCAGCTCAAGCGGGACCGCGCCCTGCACCAACACCGCATCGTGGAACCGCCGGACATCGAATTTGGCACCCAGTTCGGTTTGCGCTTTTGCGCGCAGTTCGCGGATGCGGATTTCGCCGATCTTATATCCCAGCGCCTGCCCCGGCCAGCTGATATAGCGGTTGACCTCCGCTTCGATATTGGCCGCCGAAAGCGCGCTGTTATCGGTCATGAAGGCAATTGCCTGAGCCTTGGTCCAGCCCTTGGCGTGCATCCCGGTATCGACGACCAGACGGCACGCGCGCCACATTTCGTACGACAGCCGCCCCATCATCTTTTCTGGCGTGTCGTAGATGCCCATCTCTTCACCCAGATATTCGGTGTAAAGCCCCCAGCCTTCGCCGAATGCGGTGAACCATGCGGCATATTTGCGGAATTCGGGCTGGTCGATTTCCTGCGCAATGCTGATCTGATGATGGTGGCCGGGCACGGCCTCATGGACCGACAAGGCCGGGATTTCATAAAGCGGCCGCTGATCCAGTTTGGATGTGTTGACATAATAGAACCCCGCCGTCCCGCTCGCGAGGTTGCCGCTGCTGTAATATGCCGTGGTCGTCGTTTCGGCGGTTTCCCTGGGTATTTCCTTGATGCCATAGGGGAGGCGCGGCAGTGTGTTGAAATAGCGTGGCATCAGCCCGTCGATATGCTTGGTGACGCGCGCCGTCGCCTCCATCAGTTCTTCGGGTGATTTGGCATAATATTTGGGATTGGTGCGCAATTCGGCGATCATCGCTTCGCGGCTGGCAAGGCCTGCACCTTTGGCAACGCCATCCATCCGCGCCCTGATCCGCGCGACTTCGGATAGCCCAATCTGGTGGATCTGCTCGGGCGTGAGCGATGTGGTGGTGTGCAGCCTTGCCTGAGCGGCATAATAGGCCGGACCCTGCGGCAATGCCGATGCGCCGATTGTCTTGCGGCAATCGGGCTTATATTCCTGCGCGTAGAAATCGGCGAATTTGGCGTATTCGGGTGTCAGCACGTCGCGGATCAGGATGATCGCGCGCGCCTTCATCGCGCTCCATTCGGCATCTGTGACATCGGCGGGCTTGGCGCGGAGGAAGGGCGCGTAGAAGCGCGTCGCTTCGGGCTTGCCCGCAACCGCGCCGGTGATCGTCGATTCAAAGCCGCCCAGCGCCTCGCATGGCTGGACGAAGCCCTGCTTCAGCGCTGCCCGCGAAATCGCCAGCGCTTCGGCATTCAGTTTTGGATATTGTTCCAACCGGGTGAGGTAGCTGTCATAATCGCGTTTGGCGAAGAACGGCAGCTGATCGGCCATCGACGCTGCATTCTGGTGCCAGCCATCATAGGTTGAAAACAGCATCATTCGCTGGCCAAATCCATTGGCTTCGATACGTTCGGACAGCAGCCGCGCCAGCACGCCCTTGTTGGTGCGCTCGGCAGATGTCAGCCCCGCATCGGGGATTGCGTTCAGCCGGTCGAGAAAGCCTCTGGCGCGCGCGGCCTGTCGATCCTGTTCGGCAAGGCTGATGTCATTGATCCGCGCATCATGATCGCGCGTTCCAAGAACCGTCGCATAGACCGGGTTCTCGCTCAGATAATTGGTCCAGTGATCGGCAAGGACCTTGGCAAGATCGGCGGACGGTGAGGCCAGAGCTGGGCTGGCGAGCGTGAGGGCGAGAGCAGTCAAAAGCGTACGCATATCAGTTTCCCATTGCAGCGGCGGTTAGCGTGCCGATCGCGATTGCGTCGTGATCGGACCAGGTGCGCGTGATGATCTGGAGGTTGAACGGCAGGCCGTTCGCCATCGTCCCCAATGGCATCGACAGCCCCGGCATTCCGCCATAGGTCGCCATGCTGATCCACGCGAATTGCGGGGCGAAGGGCGCATCCTTGCCGTTGATGCTCAGCGTGCGCGCGGCAAAATCGGGATCGTCGGTGTGCGGAAACGCCGGCGTTCCGAGCACCGGGCAGAAGATCGCGTCATACCGCTCGAAGAACCGCGCCCAGGTACGGACGTATCGCGCCTGCAGATCGACGGTGGTGAACCAGTCGGACAGGCTTGTCGGTGTGTGACCTTCAGGTGCGATGCCCTTTGACAGCACGATCATCAGCATCCGCCAGTAATCGGTATGGAGTTGCGCGAGATCGGGAAGCAGATCGGTCTGCGTCTCGACGATCGCGCCCGCTGCGGCGGCGGCCTGCGCCGCGCGCTCGACGCCTGCCACGATTTCGCGGTCCACTGCGGCCAGCGGGTGCTGCGTCAGACACAGGATGCGAACGCCCTTGAGGCTGTCAAAACGCGGGCGCGGCAGCGGGAAGTTGCTTGTCAGGTCGAGCGCCAGTGCCAGATCTTCGGGATCGCGCGCCATCGGGCCGACCACCGACAATTCGGTTTTGGCGCTGTCGGTGCGCGGGAAATAATGGCCTTCGAGGCTGACCGCTTCGAAACTGGTCTTCAAACCCCAGACCCCACAGAAATGCGCAGGAACGCGGATCGACCCGCCAATGTCCGATCCATATTCGAGCGGGACCATCCCGCTGGCCAGCGCTGCCGCAGAGCCGCCTGAAGAGCCACCGGGGCTGCGGGTAAGGTTGTGCGGATTGTTGGTCCGGCCATAATTGGGATTGACCGACTGCCAGTCGGCAAGCGCCACCGGCACGTTGGTTTTGCCAAGGAAAACAACGCCCGCTGCCTTCAACTGCCGGACCGTCAGACCATCGCTGGCAGCCACATGATCGGCATGTTCGGCAAACCCCCAGCTGTTGGGCAGCCCGCCGATATCGAACGATTCTTTGATCGTCATCGGCACTCCAAGCAGTGGTTTGGCAATGCCAGCTGCAATCTGCTGGTCAGCTTCGGCGGCCGCTACCCGCGCACGATCGAAATCGCGGATCACGACTGCATTGATCGGGCCATCCAATGCCTCGATCCGCGCGATGGCCGCGTTGCAAGCCTCGAGCGCGGACATGTCTCCGGCAGCGACCGCAGCGGCGGTCTGGCGCGCCGTCAATTGGGTCATGTCTCACTCCAATGTTTGAGCAGGCTGTGCGCAATCGCGAACGGGGGCGGGGCACCGAAGCGTTTGTGCGGCGCATCGGCAAGCGCGTCGAGCGCGTCTTGCCTGGTTACCCACATTGCGTCTTCGATCTCGGTGGTGTCGAGTGTAAGTGCATCATCCTCGGCCTGCGCGATGCACGCGATCATCAGCTGCGACCCGCCGAACGGCCAGGGTTGGCTGGTGACATAGGATACCGCGCCGCAGCGCACGCCTGCCTCCTCATGGATTTCACGCCGCACGGCTTCCTCGATCGATTCGCCGGGTTCCAGAAAACCTGCCAGCGCCGAATAATTACCCGGCGGAAACCGCGACTGCCGCCCGACCAGCGCTTTTCCCTCATATTCGGCCAGCATGATCACCACAGGATCGGTACGCGGAAAATGTTCTGCGTCGCACCCGGTGCATTTGCGGCCCCATCCTGCGCGGTATGTTTTGGTGGCACCGCCGCATTTGCCGCAGAAGCGGTGCGAATTGTGCCAGTCGATCAGCGCGCGCGCGGTGCCATAGATCGCGGCGTCTTCGGCAGGCAGCAGCGACAATGCGCGCCACACGGCGGGCGACCGCGGCATCCCGCCTTGCGCTGCGACGATCTCGGCAAAATGCGGGCGTTCGCCATCGAGCCCGAGCAGCACGAATTCGGCCTCGAGCGAGACATCGGCCATCGCGCGCCAGCTCAGTCCGCCTTCGCTCGCGATGACGGGATCGAGCCCGTCAAGGCTCAACACCCGCGCGCGCCAGTCGTTGAGGACGGCCTCATAGCCGGGCAAATCATTGCGCAGCCGGTCAGCGCGGTCGAGCGGCGATCCTGTAAAGCCCGGTTTCACGCCTTGATCGATGCATAAACGGCTTTGCCGAAGCTAGTCGTGAAGGGCTGATCGCCGCCGGTCATGATCTGTGTCCAGCCCGAAGCACGGAGGTTGTT
Organism: Sphingomonadales bacterium; assembly: GCA_031425075.1. Taxonomy (GTDB): domain Bacteria; phylum Pseudomonadota; class Alphaproteobacteria; order Sphingomonadales; family Sphingomonadaceae; genus Aquisediminimonas. The sequence continues at coordinate 18,481 of JANPIQ010000054.1, read as the reverse complement.
GGCCCGGTCAACCCAGCCGATCGTCGATGCCGCCCCGCCCCAGCCGAAGGTGCCAATGCCTTCGCCATTCGATCCGGTATTGATCGTCACGCGCCCGCCTGCGCCGAATCCCTGGCCTTTGACGAAGCTTTCCATCTTGGTATCGGCATGCACAAGGTTCGACATGGCGAGCCGCGCCGTCTCTGGCGTCATGATCCGCGTCTGGCCGACCGCCCCCTCTCCCATCAGCATCAACAAGAAGCGGTCGAAATCGCGCATCGAGGTGACGAGCCCTGCCCCGCCGAACGGGAAGGCGGGCGCATCTGAATAGATGCTGTCATTGGCCGGATCGATCAGGAAGGTGCCGATCGGCGTTGCGGCATAGTTCGACGTGAAGCGATACAGTTCGCTGTCGGGGACGCGAAAAAAGGTGCTTGTCATGCCCAGTGGCGCGAACAGCCGCTTTTGCAGGAATTCATCGAACGCCATGCCGCTTGCGACTTCGATCACCCGCCCGAGCAGATCGAGGCTGACCGAATAGCTCCATTTCATCCCCGGATCGAGGATCAGCGGCACGCTCGCCAGTCGTTCGGAAAACTCCTTGAGGCTCGGCGCGGTCGGCGCGCCTGTGTCAAAGCCGGGCAATTGTTTACGGCTGACGACCCCCGGCGTAAGCCCAAGCCGCAGATACTCCTTCCGCATCGCGCCCTTGCTGACGATGTTGTAGCCAAGCCCGGCGGTATGCGTCAGCAGCGTGCGGACGGTGACAGGAGCCATGGCGGGCCTTGCCCTGAGGCTATTTTCAGGATCATAGGCGACCATGGGGTTGGCCCATTCTGGCAGCAGATCGGCAATATTCTGGTTGAGTTTGAGCTTGCCCTCTTCGAACAGCAGCATCGCAGCGATGCCGGTGACGGGCTTGGTCATCGAATAGGCGCGGAACAGGCTGTCGGGAGTGATCGCGATCTTGCTATCCTTGGCAAGCGTGCCTGAAACCAAGAAATCGGCCTGATCGACCCCGCGCGCGAGCGCCGCGCCGGTGCCCGGCATCCTGTCACGCCGCACCCAGCTGTCGAGTTCCTCCTGAATCCCCGGCCAGACGCCCGAAATGTCGCGCGGCTTGGCCTTGGCGAAAGCCGGCATGGCAGACGCTGCTGCAACCAGCCCGCTTGCCCCGATGAAGTGCCTGCGATCAATTGCAAATGTCATTCAGTCATCCTTTCCTGGCGCGATTCTGACCGCCTTCACAAACAGGCTCGGCAGACCGGCATTCTCCAATTCGGCTTTGGGCCACCATTCCCCGCCCGGGTGCAACGCGCAACCCCTTTCGGCGTCGATCGCAACGAGCGTGAGTATCAGCCGGAAATGGGTGAACACATGCGTGACGCTCCCAAGGATAAATCCTTCCCCGACAGGGGAGGGGGGCCACGAAGTGGTGGAGGGGCGGGCAGTGTGCCTGGCACTTGTCGTCGTAGCTGCCCCTCCGCCATGCAGGGCATGGTTCGCCTTCCCACCGCTTCGGTCCCATCCGTCACTAGGCAGCGCGCGCATGCCGCCGAGCAGGCCTTTCTCGGGACGCCGGATCAGCCAGACGTGGCCGTCGCGTTCGATCCAGTACGCCACGCCGATCCGGTCGGGCTTTGCAGTCTTCATCGCCTTCACCGGAAACGCTTGCGGGTTGCCGCGCCCTGCGCAGTCGCTGGCGATCGGGCAGATCAGGCATTTGGGATTGCGCGGCGTGCAGATCGAACGCGCAAGATCCATCAACGCCTGCGCAAAATCGCCCGCACGCGTTTCAGGCGTCAGCGCGTCCATCTGCGCTGCAATTTCGGCGCGGGCAGTAGGCAGCGCGGTCGCAATCGCGAACAGCCGCGCCACGACGCGTTCGATATTGCCATCGACGACGATCGCGCGCTGCCCGAACGCAAAGCTTGCAATTGCCGCTGCGGTATAGCTGCCGACCCCCGGCAGCCGCCGCAAACTTGCTTCGTCGGCGGGAAACTGCCCGCCATGCTCGGCCATTATCACCCGGGCGCAGGCAAGCAGGTTTCGCGCGCGGGCATAATAGCCCAGGCCCGCCCATGCCTGCATCACATCGCCATCGTCCGCCGCAGCCAGCGCGCCGACGCTCGGCCAGCGCGCAGTGAAGGCGTGGAAATAAGGCGCCGCCGCAACGACAGTCGTCTGCTGGAGCATGATTTCAGAGAGCCAGACGCGATACGGCCAGTCGGCATCATTGGCGGGGAGGGGGTGCCCCGGCGGATTGCGCCACGGAAGCGCCCGCGCATTCCCGGAATACCAGTGCAAGATGGCATCAGAAAGTGCATTGGCCGAAAGTGCATCGCCCGAAAGTGCATCGGCGCTTTTGACGGGCGGAACGGCTTCTGGCATGAGCGTGGCTATGTCGGGTAAAGCGGGTTCGGGTCAAACAGCCAATGGCGCAACGGGCGCTTCGCCGCGCGCCAAGCCGGTGCGCCGGATGGGCATGCGACAGATGAGCGAGCTTCTTCCCGATGTCGGCGGGGTGGCGTTCAGGCGCTTCGGCTTTGTTCAGCATGCAGTGGTCAGCCGCTGGGCAGAGATTGTTGGCGAAAAATATGCGCATGTCACAGCGCCCGAATCGATCCGGTTCCCCAAGGGCAAACGCGCCGACGGGGTCTTGTCGTTGACCGTCGTGCCCGCGCATGCGCCGATGATGCAGCATGTGCTGCCGCTGATCATCGAACGTGTGAACCGGTTTTTCGGCTATGGTGCGGTCGCCAGAGTGGCGCTTCGCCAGGGGGACGTGCTGGCGCCGGCCAAACGCGTGCCCATCGCCCCACAGGTTGCGGTGCCGGTCGAACTCGGCGAAAGCTTGAAATCGGTCGGCGATCCTGAGCTCAAGGCGGTTCTGGAGGCCTTGGCGCAGGGCGTGGCGGCGCAATCGGCAATGATACAGATTGTGGGAAAGGTGCGATGAGAACATTGGGATTGTGCGTTGTGGCGATAGGCGCGCTGGTCGCTGCGGCTCCTGTCGCATGGCAATCGCGTGTCGCGGTGCAGCCCAATGGCGCCTTTGCGATGGGCAATCCGGCGGCAAAGGTGAAACTCGTCGAATATCTCAGCTACACCTGCCCGCATTGCGCAACCTTTGTCGGAGAGGCGACGAAGGAGCTGAAGACAGGCCATGTCGCGCGCGGCACGGTGCATGTCGAATTTCGCAACGCTGTGCGCGATCGGTATGATTTTGCCGCGTCTTTGCTTGCCCGGTGCGGCGGGGCGCAGCGTTTCTTCGGCAATAGCGATGCGATCATGGCAGCACAGCCGCAATGGCTCGCGCGGGTGCAGGCGTTCGAAACCGCTTCGGGCGAAAGCGTTGGCAAGATGGAGCCCAACGAGGGGCTGAAGGCCGTCGTGCGCGGCGTCGGGCTCGACAGCGTCATGAAAGCGCGCGGGTATACGCCTGCGCAAATCGATGCCTGCCTCGCCAGCAAGCCCGATCAGGACATTGTGCTTGCGATGACCAATGAGGCATGGCGCACCCGCCAGATCAAGGGCACGCCGACATTTGCGATCAATGGCAAGCTGGTCGAAGGATCGAGCTGGTCGGCGCTCAAACCGCAAGTCACTGCGGCACTTTCTGCAAAACGATGAGGATATGATGACAAAGTTTCTTGCATTCGCATTGATCTCGACAGTTTCGCTTACCGGTTGCGATACGGGCGGGAATAGCACGACCGCCGCCAAGCCCGCCGATGCGGTCACGGCCCCTGCCGGGACCAACTGGACCGAAACCTTCAGCGTGACGCCCGATGGCGGGATGCTGCGCGGCAATCCCGATGCGGCGATCAAGCTCGTCGAATATGGCGCGTTGACCTGTTCGCATTGTGCAGAATTTGCCGAAGCCTCAAAAGAATCGCTGACCGCGATGATTGCCAGCGGCAAAGTTTCGTTCGAAGTGCGCAACTTCATGCTCAATGTGATGGATGTGCCCGCATCATTGCTCGCGCGCTGCGGCGGGGCGGGGCCGTTTTTCCCGATTTCCGAACAAATGTTCGCAACCCAGGCCGAATGGCTCGCCAAGGCGCAGGCAATCACACCTGCCGAACAACAAGCGTGGCAGAGCCTCCAGCCCGAGCAGCTTTCGCCGTTGCTCGCACAAAAGCTCGGGCTCGACAGCTTTGTTCAGGCGCGCGGGATCAGTGCGGACAAGGCGCAGGCCTGCCTCACCGACCGCAAGGCGATCGACCAGCTTGGCGAAATCACGCAGCGCGCGCAGACCGAATATAATGTGACGGGCACGCCGACATTTGTCCTGAACGGCAAAACCGTGCCCAATGTCGCCGATTGGAAAACGCTCGAGCCCGTCTTGCGCGATGCAGGCGCCTGAGCTGTAACAGCGGGGGGAGACGCGGTTGCAGATCAGGCGGCTGACACTGAGCGGGTTCAAGAGCTTCGTCGAACCGGCCGAGCTCCGCATCGAACCCGGGCTTACCGGCATTGTCGGCCCCAATGGCTGCGGCAAATCGAATCTTCTGGAAGCGATCCGCTGGGTGATGGGCGAAGGATCGGCAAAGTCTCTGCGCGGCGGCGCGATGGACGATGTGATCTTCGCAGGCACAGCCACGCGCCCTGCCCGCGAATTTGCCGAAGTCGTGGTCTTGGCCGAACATGATGCCGCCAACGACGCCGGAAACGATAACACGCGCGACCTCGAAATCGTCCGCCGGATCGAGCGCGGTGCAGGGTCGGCGTACCGGATCAATGGTCGCGACGCGCGGGCCAAGGATGTCGCGCTGATCTTCGCTGATTCGGCCACGGGAGCGCACTCGCCTGCGCTGGTATCACAGGGTCGGATCGGCGCGATCATCGCGGCAAAGCCTGCTGACAGGCGTGCGATGCTCGAAGAAGCGGCAGGGATTTCGGGGCTGCACGTGCGCCGCAAGGATGCCGAAACCCGGCTTCGGGCAACGGCGGCAAACCTCGAGCGGATCGATACGATGCTTACCGACATCGAGGCGCGGGCATCGGCGCTCCGGCGGCAGGCGAAAGCTGCCGAACGGTACCGCAAGCTGTCAGAAGAGATTCGCACTGCCGAGGCGCGGCTGATCTATGCGCGCTGGCGCGATGCGGCGGCGGCGGCGGCAACCGCGCGGGCGCAAGCACAGGATGCCGATGCAGACGTCGCGCGCGCAGCAGAGGCGCAACGCGGTGCGGCAGCATGGCAGGCGCAAGCGGTCACGAAACTTGCCGGACTGCGCGGTGCAGCCCAGGCCGCACGCGATGGAGCGGCGGCCGCAGGGCACGCACTGGCAGCGCTGACGGCAGAGCGTGCAAGCGCCGACCGCAGGATTGCCGAACTGGCTGCGCAGTCAGACCGGCTGGCGACAGACCGTGCGCGCGAAGGCCAGTTGGCGCATGATGCCACAGATGCGCTCGAACGGCTGGGCGACGAAGCAAAAGCGCTTGTCCGGCGCATCGCCGATGCCGATGCCAGACGTCCCGATCTTGCGATTGCAGTCGCCGCTGCCGAAACCGCTGCCAAAGATGCCGAAGTCGCACTCGCGCAAGGGCTGGCGGCGCAAGCGCGCGAACATGCCGAAGTGCGCGTCGCCGAAGCCGCGGTCGGTGCGGCACAGGCCCGGCGCGCGCGCGCCGAACGCGACCTCAACGCGGTTGCCGACCAGATTGCGGGCTTCGGCGAAGAGGCACGCCTGGCGGACGAGCGCGATCGGGCCACCAGCGCCATTTTAGGCGCCGAAGCCGAAGCCGTTGCGGCGCGTGCCGCAACCGACGCATCCGATCGCGCGCGCGATGCGGCAGCGGCGGCTCGCGATGCTGCGGAAAATGCTGTCGCTGCTGCGCATGCGCTGTGTGTGGCGCTTGAAAGCGAGGCGCGGTCGCTGGTCAAGGCACTCGAATCGACCGGAAGCCGTGATCGCGTGATCGACAAGGTGCGCGCGGCGCCCGGCTATGAACGCGCGCTTGCGGCCGCGCTGGGCGATGATCTTGAAGCCCCGTTGGGCGCAACCGGTCGTGGCTGGGCAGGTGCCAGGGCGCTCGCGGACGATCCGGTGCTGCCGTCTGCCAGTTCGCCGCTGGCCGATCATGTGCAGGCCCCTGGCGAACTGGCGCGACGTCTGGCGCAGGTGGCGGTGGTCGAAACCGATACGGGGCAGGGGCTTGCGGTCGGGCAAAGGCTGGTCACGCGTGACGGGACACTGCGCCGCTGGGACGGCTATGTGTCCGATCGAGAGGGGGCATCGAGCGCCGAACGCTTCGAACGCGTCAACCGGCTCGCGGTGATCGAGGCCGAATTGCCAATTGCGCAAGCCGCGCTCTCCGAAGCCCGCGATGCAGGCCAAACCGCCGCCCAATCGCTGTCACTGGCACGCGCTGCCGGCGATGCCGCACGACGCCGCCTCACAGCGTGCGAGGTCGCCGTGTCCGCCGCGATGCGCGAGGCCAGCACCGCCGAATCGACGCTCGAACGGCTCGTCGCGCGTCGCACAGAGGCACAGGAACGGCTGGTGGATTGCGAGCACGAACTGCGCGAAGCCCGCGCCGACCATGACGATGCCGAGCGCGCGCGCGTCAGGCTGCCCGATGGCATGGCCACCGCGAACGCCGTCGCGGCATTGCAGGTCGCGGGCGAAACTTGTCGATCGGTGCTCGCCACAGCGCGTGCCGATCATGCGGCAATCGATCGCGTCATTGCTGCAGACCGCGAACGACAGGCAGCCGTCCAATCCGAAATCCGCGGCTGGAAATCGCGGTCGGGCGCGGCGGCGGCCCGCATCGGTGAGATCGACACGCGGGCGAAGGCGGTAAAGATCGAAGCCGATTCGCTTGCCGATGCACCCGGCCGGATCGATCAGGCGCTTGCCGATGCGCAGGCGGCGAACGGGCAGGCGATGAGTGCGGCTGCCGTTGCTGCCGAAGCCGAACGCGCGGCTGAGGCCGAACTGCGCACACATGAAGCGCAGCTGGCGCAGCTTGCCGAAGCGCTGGCCACCGCACGCGAGGCCCGCGCAGGCGCTGCCGCGCGTGCCGAGAATCAGGAATTACGCCGCGTTGAAATGGGGCGCGTATCGGGCGAACGCTTCGAATGCCCCCCGCCAATACTTCCCGAGCGGGTGGGATTTGCCAGCGACGATGTTTCCGATGCGTCGGCCGAATCGTCGCGGCATGAGCGGCTGAGCCTCGATCGCGAGCGGATCGGGCCAGTCAATCTGGTCGCCGAAACCGAGCTCGCCGAACTCGAGGCAGGGCGCGAAGCCTCGCTTGCCGAACGCGACGAACTGGCCGAGGCGATCAGCAGGTTGCGGGGCTCGATCGGCAGCCTCAATCGCGAAGGCCGCACGCGGCTTCTTTCAGCATTCGAAGCGGTCAATGGCCATTTCCAGCGGCTGTTCAGCACGCTTTTCAACGGCGGGCAGGCGCATCTTGCGCTGATCGACAGCGACGATCCTCTCGAGGCGGGGCTGGAAATTTTCGCGCAGCCGCCGGGCAAGCGGCTGCAATCGCTAACGTTGCTGTCGGGCGGCGAACAGGCACTGACCGCAGTCGCGCTGATCTTTGCGCTGTTCCTCACCAATCCTGCGCCAATTTGCGTGCTCGACGAAGTCGATGCGCCACTCGACGACGCCAATATCGAACGCTTTTGCGACCTCTTGGATGCGATGACGCGCGAAACCGACACGCGCTACCTGATCGTCACGCACAATGCCGTCACCATGGCGCGGATGCACCGGCTGTTCGGCGTTACGATGATCGAGCAGGGGATCAGCCGGTTGGTCAGCGTCGATCTGGGTGGAGCCGAGGCGTTACTCGCCGCCGAATAAGGCCATCGCCGATTCGATGTCGGTCCTGGCGAAGTCATCGCCCTTGTAAAGCAACGGTACGTCGAGCGCCTTTGCAGCTGCATAACTCATGCAATCACCGAAATTGAGTTCGGCCGGGTGGCGGCCCTTGCCGTAGCGAAGGAAGGCACTCTGTGCGGTTCGCGTCATCCGGTGGTTGAAATCGACGAACTCGAAATCGCCTTCGGTCAGAAAGTCCTCAAGCACTTTCATCGGATCGACTGCGTCACGTCCGGTTAGAACCATGAACGTTGCGAGCCGCACGGGGCCGCAAATGATCGGCTCGTTGTCGGCGATTGCCGCCAAATAGATCAGTTCGTCCGCCTCATGAGTCAGAATTGCAATAAGCGCGGACGAATCGATGGCCATCCTCACCTCGGCACGCCGGTTTCGTCATAACTCATGATTTCATCTTCGGTCCTGCTGAAGTCGAGTGTGCTGCGATCGATGCGCGCCGATATTGCGGCCAGGCGTGCCAATTTTTCGGCCCGCTCTTCGGCGGATCGTGCGGCCGTTTTCTTCAGTTCGTTACCACCGCAAGTTTGATTGCGCCGGTAAGCGTGGTGTTGCGTTCACGCGCCAATCGCCGCACTCTGCGGTCGAGTTCGGGGCCTTTGATGCTCAGCGCCATGATATGACTTTCTATAAACAGACGAATTTTATATAAACTGCCATCATTGATTTCGAAATTCGGTCCCGGAACTGTTCGCCATGCAAATTGCCTTCCTCCTCTTTGCCGGTCAGACGCAGCTCGACATGACGGGGCCCGCGCAGTTCCTTTCGCGGCTGCCGGGGGCGAAGACCGATTACGTCGCAGGAAACCTTGATCCGGTGCCCAATGATGCGGGGTTTTCGATCGTGCCTACCGCGACCTTTGCCGATCTGCCTGCTGTCGATCTGTTGTGCATTCCCGGCGGCGTGGGGGTGTCCGACGTGATGAACGACCGGCAAGCGATGGACTGGATCCGCAACGTCGGGACCGACGCGCAATACGTCACCAGTGTCTGCACAGGCTCGCTGATCCTTGGCGCGGCGGGGCTGCTCCGAGGATATAAAGCCACAACGCACTGGGCATGGCACCACCATCTTGCGCTGTTCGGCGCCGAACCGGTCAAGGCCCGAACAGTGATCGACCGCAACCGGATCACCGGCGGCGGGGTAACGGCCGGCATCGATTTCGCGCTGACGCTGATTGCGCACATTGCTGGCGATGATGTCGCGAAAATGCTGACACTGGGCCTTGAGTACGATCCCGCCCCGCCATTTGCGACAGGATCGCCCGACAAGGCGGGGCCGGACATGCTGAGCGCCTATGCAGCGGTCGTCAAAAACTCATTTCCCAAACGCGAGGCCGAATTGATCAATACCGCTGCACGCCTCGGATTTTCCTGATATCGGATAGCCCATGGCCAGCGCTGCACCCTTCACCCCGGTTTATCCCCAACGCCTTCCGGATTGGGCACCGACATGGCGCGGCTTTTTCGGCGAGCGACTTCGCAACACGCTTTATGGCTGGCCCGACGAGGCGTTCGACATATTGTATCGCCGCCGCGAGGTAATGGGGTTTACGGTCCACCTTGCCTTCGATCCCGACATGATCGGGCACATCATGCTCGACAATAAGGAGAACTGGGTCCGGCCCGGAATTGCGCAGCGGCTGCTGTCTCCGCTGATCGGAAACGGACTGCTGTCGTCCGAAGGCGAAGACTGGCGCAAGCAGCGCAAGATCGTAGCCCCGACGTTCGCGCCGGGCGCGGTTGGCAAGATGGCTGCACCGATCGCGGCTGTGGCGGTCGATCTGGCCGCGCAATGGCCCGCAACAGCGGCGCGGATCGACATGGCAAAAGCGGCGACCGACGCAACGATGGCGATCATCGCCAACACGCTGTTTTCAGGCGATCTGCGTCTCACCACGCGCGCGGCAGCGGCGCATATCGATTCGCTGGTTGTGGCGGGCGGGCAGGCGCGGGTTACCGCAATGCTTGGGCTTGCCGATTGGGATATCAGCCCGACGATGCGACGTGCGCGCGCGGCGCGGCAATATCTGCGCGATACGCTGACTGCCGTCGTGAAGGAACGCGGGCCATCGGGTGGTGGCGATGATTTTTTCGGCGGGCTGATCCGCGCGCTGCACGCGCAGTTCCCGCCTGCGGAAGCCGAAGCGCTGGCGGTCGACAATGCGATCACATTTTATGTTGCCGGGCACGAGACGACGGCCAACGCGCTGGCGTGGACCAGCTATCTGCTTGCAGCACAGCCCGCGCTTCAGGAAGACGCGCGCGACGAGGCGATCGCCGCGCTCACTGGCGATGTGGCAAGCCTTGCCGATCGGGTGCCGCTGCTGCGTGCGATCCTCGATGAATCGATGCGGCTCTATCCGCCAGCGCCGCGTTTCGATCGTGAAGCGGTCGGGCCCGACAGTCTTGGCGACAATCCCGTTGGCAAAGGCGATCTGATCTCGGTATGGCCCTGGGTGATCCACCGCCACCGCGCGCTGTGGACCAACGCCGATGGCTTCGACCATACGCGGTTCATGGGCGCAGCCAAGGCGAAGCTGCACCGGTTCCAGTATCTGCCTTTCGGCGCGGGTCCGCGCGTCTGCGTCGGTGCGCGGTTTGCCATTGTCGAAGCACTGGTAATCCTTGCACACTGGCTTTCGGTCCGGCGGTTTTCGCTTGCACCCGGCTACCGCCCCGATCCCGTCGGCAGCGTCACGCTGCGTCCGCGCGGCGGCATGCCGCTGATCGTCAGCCCGCTCTGAAACAGGGTCTAACCCCGCTTTCGCGCCTGCGGGTAGGTGCCGAGCAGCCGCAGCGATCGCGCATAAAAGCTCAGTTCCTCAAGCGCGCGCGCAACCGCAGGATCGTCGGGGTTGCCTTCCACATCGGCGAAAAACATTGTCGCTGCAAAGCTGGCCCCGCGCTGATAGCTTTCGAGCCGCGTCATGTTGACGCCGTTGGTCGCAAATCCCCCCATCGCCTTGTAAAGCGCCGACGGCACGTTCTTCACTTCGAAAACAAAGCTGGTCATGGCGGCCGTATCAGGCGCCATCGCCTCCGGCGTCCGCGCCAGGATCACGAACCGCGTCATATTGTCGTCTGAATCTTCGAGCCTCTCGGCCAGAACGCGCAGACCATAGATCGCATCGGCCCCAAGCGGCGCAATCGCCGCAATCGCGCGATCGCCGCGCTCGGCAACCTCCGCTGCCGCTCCTGCTGTATCGGGGTAGCCGACCGGATCGATGGTGCGATCGCGAAGCCAGCGGCGGCATTGGCCCAGCGCCTGCGGATGGCTGATCGCCCGCCGCACGTCGGCCATTTCGCCACAGCCCATCAAGGCATAGCGGATCGGAAGAAAATGTTCGCCGACAATGCTGAGGCCTGATTCGGGCAACAGAAAATGGATATCGGCGACGCGCCCGAACAGCGAATTTTCGATGGGGATCATCGCACGTGCGGCACGGCCCTCAATCACCGCATCGATCGCGTCTTCAAAGCTGAAGCACGGCAGCGCGATGGCGTGCGGATCAACTTCAAGAACGGCGATATGCGAATTGGCACCCGGCGCGCCTTGAAACGCAACCGCGCGGTGAGGTTCGGCGCGCGCTTCAGCATGCAACGCAGCAATGATCGGGCGGGCAGGGGCGGGGTATCGGTCCATAAGTCGTACGAGCGCATAGGGTTGGACGGGGCTGGCCGCAACCATCGTGCTATCGCTTGCGGAAGCCGACGCCCACCATTAAGGCGACGGGCATTCGACAATCATCGCAAGTTACGAGGCACTTCACGGCATGGGCGATCAGACAAACACCATTGCGGGCTGGAGCCTGTTCGCACTGATTGTGGCACTTGGCGGCGGAATTGTCGCAGGCAAATATTATCATCATGACGATGTCGAAAAAGGCGGCTGGGAAGTCGCCGACGCCGAACCCGGTGCCGGTGGCGGTGCTGCGGCTGTCCAGCCGGTCAATTTTGCCGCGGGCGACCCTGTCAAAGGCGCTGCGGTTTTCGCCAAGTGCCAGTCGTGCCATTCGATCACACCAGGCGGTGCCAATGGCATCGGCCCCAATCTTTATGGCGTGATGGGCAAAAAGCATGGTGCGGTGGCGGGATTTTCTTATTCGGCCGACCTGCTTGGTAAGCCCGGTGTGTGGGACTGGAACAATATGGATGCGTGGCTCGCCGCGCCCAAAAAATACGCGACCGGAACCAAGATGAGTTTTGCCGGGCTGTCCAAGCCTGAAGATCGCGCCAATGTGATCCGCTACCTCAACGATCAGGGGTCGAACCTGGCGGTTCCGCCGCCGTCGGCCGAAACGGCTGCTGCTGCCCCCGCCGACGCCGCTGCGGGCAATGCCTCGGCTGCTGCGGGAAATGCCTCGGCAGCCGCCGGCAACGCAACCGCAGTTGCAGACGCCAACGCCGCAGCGCCAGCGGCGAAGTGATTACGGCCTGAAGGCTTTGGAGACGGCGTCCATCACGCCATTGGCAAAGCGGCGTTCGCGTTCGTCGTAAAACGCTTCGGCAACATCGAGATAGCCGGCGATGATGCTGCCTGCCGGGATTTCGGGCCTGGCAAGCAGTTCATAAGCGCTCGCACGCAATAATTGCCGCATCAGCCGGTCGAGCCGTTCAAGGCCCCACCCTGATGGAACCAGTGCCACATCGAGCGCCGAATCGATTTCATGGCGGCGGGCGACCGCGCCTGTCACGATATCGTCGAAGAACGGCTGTTCGGCAGCGCGATACTGGATATCGCCGATTTTGGCACCGAGCCTGTGGGTATGAAACTCATGGAGCAGCTTGGGCAGCGGAGCCGCCTCCATCTCGAGCTGATAGAGCGCCTGGACCGCCGCCAGCCGCGCCGCGTTGCGCGAAGCCTTGCTCATATCAGTCTCTCACGCACCGAATCGGCGTGCGCAGGCAGCCCTTCGGCCTCGGCCAGCGCGATTGCCGCAGGCCCGATCGTGCGGATCGATGCCGCGTCGCACGCCACAAAACTGGTGCGTTTCATGAAATCGAGCACCGACAACCCTGACGAAAAACGCGCACGCCGCCCGGTCGGCAAGACGTGATTGGGCCCAGCAACATAATCGCCAACAGCTTCGGGCGTGTGCCGACCCAAAAACACCGATCCGGCATGGCGCACCCGGGCAAACAGCGGTTCGGGATCGGCTACGGCCAGCTCGAGATGTTCAGGCGCGAGCCGGTCGACCAGCGGGATGGCCTCGGCAAGCGTCGCTACCACGATGATCGCGCCATTGGCCTCCCAGCTTGTCCGCGCAGTGTTCTGCGTCGCCAGCATGACAAGCTTTGCCTCGACCGCTTCGGCAACGGCGTCGGCAAAGCCGGCATCGTCTGTAAACAGGATCGACTGGCTGGTGGGATCATGTTCTGCCTGGCTGAGCAGGTCTGCGGCGATCCAGTCAGGGTTGTTCAGCGCATCGGCAACGACGACGATTTCCGATGGTCCTGCCACCATGTCGATTCCGACCACACCGTAAAGCTGGCGTTTGGCCTCGGCGACCCACGCATTGCCGGGGCCAGTGATGACATCGACCGCACCGATACTGTCTGTGCCGAAGGCAAGCGCGGCGACGGCCTGCGCCCCGCCAATCCGCAAGACTTCGTCTGCGCCTGCCAGAGCCGCGGCGGCAAGCACCAGCGGGTTTGCCTGCCCGCCCGGGGTCGGCGTGACCATCACCACCCTCTCAACGCCTGCGACCTTGGCCGGAATCAGGTTCATCAGCACCGATGATGGATAGGCCGCACGTCCGCCCGGCACATAGACGCCGGCTGCATCGACTGCGCGCCATCGCGCCCCAACCCGGACACCGGCGTCATCGGTCGTGTCGCTGCCCGCGGGGCGCTGACGTTCATGATACGCACGAATCCGCGACGCTGCGAGTTCGAGGGCAGCGCGCAGGTCAGGCTCGAGCGCGGCCAGCGCGGCGTCGCATTCGGCGCGCGGGATGCGCCAATCACAGCTGTGGCCATCGAACCGCTGCGTCAGATCGGCAACCGCTGCATCGCCTTCGCTGCGGACGCGCGCGATAATCGCTGCAACATCGCGCGATACATCCAGATCGGCCTCACGCCGGTCATCGACGAGCGCATCGAACGCGGCTGCAAAGCCTGTATCGGTTGTCGCGATCCTAAGCATTGATCGCCCCGCGAAACGCTTCAACCATCGCGCCGATTTCCGGCATTGTCTTGAACGCGGCACGATTGACGATCAGCCGCGCCGAAACCTGCGCGATCACTTCGATTTCGGAAAGGCCATTGTCCCTCAGCGTCTTGCCCGATGACACCAGATCGACGATCCGGCTGGCAAGCCCGAGCGCCGGAGCAATTTCCATCGCGCCATTCAACTTCACGCATTCGGCCTGTACCCCGCGCGCGGCGAAATGGCGCTGCGTGAGGCCGGGATATTTGGTCGCCACCCGAACATGGCTCCACCCGCGAGGATCGTCGGCCTCGGCCAGGTCGGCAGGCTCGGCAACCGAGATCCGGCAATGACCGATGTTGAGATCGACGGGGGCATAAAGTTCCGAATAGGCGAATTCGTCGATGACATCGGATCCCACGATCCCGATCTGCGCCGCCCCATGCGCCACAAAGGTCGCGACATCGAATGCGCGAACCCGGATCAGCGTCAGGTCTGCCCGATTTGTAGAAAATGAAAGAGCGCGCGATGCCTCATCGGTGAATGCCGATTCAGGAACGATGCCGGCTTTTGCCAGCACCGGCAACGCCTCGGCCAGGATGCGGCCCTTGGGGACGGCAAAGACGATCTGCGAAGAGGCTGGTGCAAGCGGCATGGGGGCGGGGCTTTACGTGTGCGGTGCAACAAGGGCAAGATGCACATCATGAGCGATACCATCCGTAACGCCTTCCGCCTGCCGGCAGAGAATTGCCGGATGGCCGGTTCCGAACTGACTGCCCGCGTGCTCGATGCGCTGCACGCGACACTGGATCATTCGACGCTGACGGGCGCGCGGATTCTCGACTGGCCCGGCGACCCGATGACCGATGCGCTTGCGCACCCGCATGGCGCGCACGTCAATTGACAGGCTGGCTGCTGAAGACCCACGCCGCGCTCATCGAGCAAACCAGTCCAGCATCGCGGTATTGACCGCGTCAGGCGCCTCCCACGGCACGAAATGCCCGGCTTCGGGAATGCGAGTAATGGTCAGATCGTCGATATGATCGTCGAGCCCGACGAGCTGGCAGGGCAGCAGCGCGGGGTCTTTCATGCCCCAGATGACCAGCACCGGCATGGTCAGCCGGGGAAATGGCACATCGAGGAAGCGCGTCGATTGGGCCGGCGCATCGGGCGCGGGCACCTGCATCGGCGAGGCGCGGTACCAGTTGAGCATGCCGCGTATCGCCCCCTGTTGCGACCATTCGTCGAGATAGGCAGTGCGGTCATCGGGCGTGGCGCCCAGTCCGTGTTTGCCATCGCCGAAGCGGTCATCGAAAAACCAGTCGACGCCCTTATCGATGACGTCGGCTTCGAGATCACGTTCGCGGAAAGTCGTGATATATTGCGACGCTGCCCGCTGGGCGGCATCGAAGATCAGGCTTTGCTGGAAAATATAAGGGTGCGCCGCGTTGCACTGGATCAGCCGTTCGATGCGCGCCTGATCCTTCAATGCCGCGGCCCAGCCAATCGCGCCGCCCCAGTCATGCCCGACCAGCGTGAAGCGCCCGATTTCCATCGCATCGGCCAGTGCGAAAACATCGCTGACCAGCACTGGTACGCGATAGGCCTCGATCGCGTCTGGCTTGTCCGATCGCGCATAGCCGCGCTGATCGGGCGCAATGCAAAAATATCGATCCGACAGCGCCGCCATCTGGTGCCGCCAGGTGCGGTGCGATTCGGGAAAGCCATGGAGGAAGATGATCGGCGGGTGGCCCGGATCGCCTGCGCACCAGACGTCGAGCGACACGCCAGTCGCAAGGGTGATACGCTGCTGCTTCATCGTGAAAGTCAGTCGCCCAAACCCGCCTGCGTGGCAAGCCAGCGCCGCGTCGCCTCGGCGGTCACACAGGCACGATCGACCGGATCGGGATAATGGTCGCGTAACGTCTTCGATCGCAGCTCAATGCTCAGCGGAATGCCAGATGGCAGTGCTGCGTAATAGTCTGTCAGCGGCAGCCCGCCATCGCCGCACTGTTCGCGCAGATCGATGGCGTCGGCAATCACCGCCATGAAATCGGACGGATCGGGCCGCGTCGCAGGCGCATCGCAAAACTGGGCGTAAGGCAGCAGGTCGCGGGGCACAGCTGCGATCTGCGCCGCCGTCGTGCCCGATCGGTCAACATGGATCGGATCGATCAGCAGCGCACGCAACGGATGCGCGACCGCATCGAGAATCGCCATTGCCTGATCGAGGCTTTTGACTTCGGTGAAAATGCCGAACTCGAGCGCGACACGCATCGCAGATCCTTCGGCGTGGCGGCACAGGCTGGCAAGCTTGTCCTCCGTCGCTTTGTGATCGGGGTCGGATGACACGCACAGCACATGGGCAGCGCCAAGCTCTGCGCCGATGTCGATGCACTTGCGGTGATCGGCCAGATCGCTGTCGGGCTTGATCCAGATGACTTCGACATCGATCAGATCGAGCCCGGTATCGGCGAGCGCCGCCCTGCAGTTGCGGGTAAGATCGGCGGTCCAGTGTGCCGGTTCGACCCACAGCCCGACGCCATCGAACCCCGCTGCCGCCGCGGCCCGGATCGTATCGAGCGGCCCGAATTCGGGGAGTACGCCCGAGGCAAGAGCGATGCGGTTCAGAGCGAACTGCCGCCGTCGATCCGGAATTCGGCACCTGTCGTAAATGCCGATTCGTCCGCCGCGAGATAGACGCAGATCGCCGCCACCTCTTCAGGCTTGCCGAGCCGCCCAACCGGGTGCGACGCGACAAAACTGGCGTAAAGCGCATCGGGATCGGGCGTTTGTGCCAGCACCTTGTCGATGATCGGGGTGTGGATCGCGCCGGGGTGGACCGAATTGCAGCGGATATCGTAACCCGACTTTGCGCAATGCAGCGCGACCGATTTGGTCATGTGCGTGACGGCGGCCTTGGCGGCGTTATAGGCAACCAGATCGGACTGCGCCTTGACCCCGCACATCGATGACATGTTGATGATCGATCCGCCGCGGCCCTTCATCCTGGCAACGCCCGCCTTGCAGCCGAGAAAGGTGCCAACGACGTCGATTTCGAATTCATGCCGGAACTGGTCGAGCGTCACATCCTCGATCGATCCGAGCGTGGTGATCCCCGCATTGTTGACCAGCACATCGAGGCTGTCGATCCGTGCACACACGTCCGCCCAATCGGCCTCCTGCGTCACATCGAGGTGATCGAACCTGCTCGCTTCGCCAAGTTCCGCCACCATCGCAGCGCCCGCATCGCGATCGATATCGGCAATGATCACCTGCGCGCCTTCGCCGACATAATGCCGCGCTATTTCGGCCCCAAGCCCCGATGCGCCGCCCGTAATCAGCGCTGTCTTTCCCGATAATCGCATATGCGGGGGGTAACGCGATTCACCGCATCGCCATGCTATCGATAACGATAGGCCGTTGCCCGCTATTCCCCCGAAAGTTTGATATCCCAGTCAAACAGCCACGCCCCGTCGCGCTCGCCGCTGCGCCTCGCTGTCACGGCTTGTTGCAGCGCAGGATCACGAAGCCCTTCGAACAGAGCATCACGATCATTTGGTTCCCCGGGAAAGAACATCTGCGTCATCAGCCGCCGGTTGCGCCCGCGCACATCGAAATGAACATGGCGCTGCCGCGATCCATAAGGTGCCGGAAACACTGTCCGCAACCAGTAGCGCCCTTGCTCATCCGCGCGCAAGATGGCGGCATATTGGAATCCGGGATCGTGCGGTTGTCCGCTGGTATCGGCAGGATGGTTGTAATGCCCTGCGGCATTGGTTTGCCACATGTCGATCTGTCCGTGCGGCACGGCATTGCCCGCCTCATTCATGATCCGCCCCGTAATCTCGATCACCTGGCCAAGTGCGGCGCGCGGATAACCAAACAGCCGGGTGAGATCGGCATCTTCCTCGACCGGGCGTGTGATCGGATACATTGGTCCCAGGGTCAGTTGCGGCGTGCCGCGCCGGGTCAGCGGTAGCGGGTGAAGCACCGACGGGACCGATACGCCGGCGACACCCAGCCCGATCAGGATCTGCCTTCGCGACGGTTTACGGACTTGGCGACCCAAAGACGGTGTGAAAGCTGGCATGACCACACTCCTCTTGAAGAGCCGTTATACCGAAACTGGTGCAAGCGGTGAATGCGCCGGATCACGCGATCGCCATAAGATCGCAAAGATCGCCCGGATAAATGGCTTCGGGCCAGTCTGCCAGTTCGCCCGCGGCAAACCAGCGCCATGATTGCATGACCCTGCGTTCGAGTTCGGTGTGGCCCAGGGTGCAGATATCGGCCGTTTCGGTCTCGATCAGGAAATAGCGTTCGTCGGCCGATACTGGTACGCCTTCGAGCGTGACGAACTCCACTGATCTTCGTGCGATCTCGGGGCCGGGATCGGCAGTGATGCCGGTTTCTTCAAACAATTCGCGCCGCGCCGCCTGTTCATAGCTTTCGCCCGGATCGAGCGCGCCGCCCGGGGTGCACCAGAACGGGGC
>JANPIQ010000053.1:0-5890 GCA_031425075.1 Sphingomonadales bacterium | reverse complement strand
CTTCCTGTTCGGCAGCCACTTTCATGGCGTCGGCGTCGAGTTCGGCCTGACGTGCATTGGCTTCATATTCGGCCTTGAGGCCTTCGGCATCCTTGCGGAGTTGCTCTGCCGCAGCAAGATTTTCGCGGATGCCCGCAATCTGCTTGTCGAGGGCAGCCGCAATGATTGCAGGTACCTTCTTCCAGATCGCCAGCCCGATCACGACGAGCATCGCGACGGCGACCCACATCGTCGCATCCATGCCCAAAGCCTTGGGTTTCGCCGCAGCTTCGGCGCCCGATGCAAGGATCATCAGGAAATCAGCCATTGAGCACCGCCCTTACTGCAATTGCGGCATCAGCGGCGGGCACGTTGAGCCCGGCTACCTTGGCGGCAATCGCCTGCGCGCTTTCGGCGGCAACGCTTTCGATTCCTGCCAGCGCAGCATCACGCGATGCGGCAATCGCGACTTCGGCCTGGGTAGTTTTCGCGGCAAGCTCGCCATCGGCTTTCGCCAGACGATTGGCTGCATCCATCTGCGCCTTGGCCTTCGCTTTGGCAGCCTCGGCCTGCGCCCCGGCACGAACCCGCGCCAGATCGGCCTGATACTCAGCCTCGAGATTGACCGCCGCAGCCCGCGCCTTTTCCGCCGCAGCCAGATCCTCGCCAATCTTGCGATCGCGAGCGTCGACCGTGGCATCGATCTTGGGAAGCATCGCGCGCGCAATCCCGAAATAGAGCAGGCCGAACACGATCAGCAGCCAGAACGCCTGGCTGGCATAAGTTTCGAGGATCTGGGCAATCTGAGGCATATCAGGCGTTCTGGGTTACGCGACGAAGATCAGGATCATCGCGACAACGAACGCGAGCAGGCCGAGCAATTCGGCAGCCGCGAAGCCGATGAACAAACGGCCCTGCTGGCTGTCAGCTGCTGCCGGGTTCCGGAGCGCGCCCTGGAGGAACGATCCGAACACGTTGCCCACACCGCCTGCGGCGATACCGGCTCCGATGGCTGCAAGTCCTGCACCGATCAGCTTTGCTGCTTCTGCGTCCATGGGTAATCCTTTCAAAAATTCGGTTTGGGTTGAGTTGAAAACTTAATGCAGATTGACCGCATCGTTGATGTAAAGTGCGGTCAACAGCGCAAAGACATAGGCCTGGATCGCGCACACCAGCAGTTCGAGCAGCGTGATCCCGATCATCAGGATGAAGCTTGGAAACGAGACGATCGCCGGCACCCATGCAGCATCGGCGTTCATGCCGTTGATGACGAAGCCCGCAAGCACCTTCATCAGGACGTGCCCCGCCGTCATCGCGACGAACAGCCGCAGCGCGAGCGAAAACGGGCGGATCAGGAATGAAAACAATTCGATCAGCGGGATCAGCCACAACAGCCACCACGGCGTTCCGTGCGGCACGAACAGGCTGAAAAAGTGAAAGCCATGCTTCCACAAGCCGACAACAAGCACCGTGCCGAATGACAGGATCGCGAGGATCGCGGTCACGGTCAGATGGCTCGTTACGGTGAACCCATGAACGCCGGGGACGATTCCGAACGGCATCATCCCCATGAAATTGGCGACAAGGATGAACATGAACAGCGAAAAGACGAGCGGGACGTACGCCTTGCCCTCGGGCCCGATGCTCGATGACATCATATTATTGATGAAGCCGTTGACGCCCTCGACTGCCATCTGCCAGCGGCCGGGGACCATCTCGCGCTTCATGCCGCCAAGCATGAACACCCAGATCGCGCCGAGGACAACGAGCATGAACAACGCCGAATTGGTGAACGACACGTCGTATCCGGCAAGCTGCAACGGCACGATCGGTTCGATCGTGAATTGCCCCATCGGGTCGATCTTGCCGCCTTCGCTTGCCACGTCTGCTCAATTCCCGTTTCGAAACACGCCAAAACCCGCCACAAGCGGGGAGCGAATATAGCGCAAAAGCGCCCGGGCTATTCCGGACGCTCTTGCGAAATCTTGTAGATATTCCTGAACGCCACGCCGATCCCCAGGAACAGGCAGCCGAGCAGAAAACCAGGGGCCGTGCCTGCAAACCGGTCGATCACCCAACCGATCAAAGCACCTCCCGCAGGGCCGGCGATCAATTCGGTCAGCACGCGATTGCCCTGCCGCATTCCTTTGGCGGGGCCATCATTCTTGCTGCCCGAACGGACCTGTTCCGCCTTCCGGACCTTGTTCAGCTGCATGTCTAACGAATCGAGCCGAGGGTCTTTGGGCGTCACACCGTCCTGCGCGGGGTCATCCGATGCCATGCGTACTCTCCTACAAGGAAACCGCCACGACGCCGGGCGTCCCCGCCAAGGCATCGGGCCGTTAGGATGGGCGGTGCGCGGTGTCAACGGCGGATTGCTGCGGTGCGGGAGAAAACCCTCTGCGTCATTGCTATGCAATGCCACCTTCCCTTCAAGAAGGGGAGGATTGGGGGACAGTGTCCTTTCTTCTTGATCCTCCCCTTCTTG
Organism: Sphingomonadales bacterium; assembly: GCA_031425075.1. Lineage (GTDB taxonomy): Bacteria > Pseudomonadota > Alphaproteobacteria > Sphingomonadales > Sphingomonadaceae > Aquisediminimonas. The sequence continues at coordinate 3,423 of JANPIQ010000053.1, read as the reverse complement.
AAGGCGAGGTGGCCTGCGCAGCGGGTCGGAGGGGTTACGCCACCAGCGCCCGCGCAATCTCCGCGCCGCGCTCCGCCGTCACTCCCAGAACATTGCGGCGATAGGCCTCGATCGACCCATGCTGGTCGCGGATTGCCTTAAACGCCGCATCGAGCCACGCCGGATCAACCGACATCAGCAGCCGCGACGCCTCGTCGTCCATCGTATGCCCATAACGCTCGCGCATATGCACCAGCGAAGCTGCAAATCGTTCTTCGATCCGTGCAGCAGTGTTGGTCAGCATGTAATCGGCCATCATGTCATCGGGGTGCACCCCGAGCATGTCGTGGAGCAACGCAGCGGCCACCCCGGTGCGATCCTTCCCCGCGACGCAATGCAGCAACGTCGGCCCCTGCCCGACCGCGGCGAAATAATGTTGGAATGCGGCGACCAATGCGGGGCGGAACGGCAAACCCTGGTAAAGTCGGGTCATCGCGGCATGCGCTTCGGTTACGGTGGCCACGCCATCGGCTGCGGCTTCGTGCGGTGCCACTTGCAGATCGCCCGCCGTATCGCCTTCCGAATGGAACACCTTGGCATCAAAATCGCTGTGGCGGAGGCACGGATAGGCGGCTCGCTCGCTATCGCCGCGAAGATCGATCACCGCCAACAGGCCGAGACCGTGCACCGCATCGAGATCGTGGGGTGTCGCCAGCATATGCTGCGCCGACCTCCACAGCAGGCCACGCCGCAATTGACCACCGTCGCGCGTGGCATAGCCACCATAATCGCGGAAATTGACGATGCCTTGAAGCGGCAGGCTGCGGTCTGTCATCGGCTCAACTCATCGTTCGAACAATCCTCTCATCCTAAGGCGCGATTGAGCGGAGACGCAGCCAAAGACGAAAGCGCGTCTTGATGGACCAGCCAGCCGTCGTGCGAAATGCCGTCTCGCCCTTCGACACGCTCAGGGTTTCAAACGGCTCCTCAAGATGAGCGGAACATAGTCGATAGGTTGAGCGACACGCTGTTGCAATCGCCCTCTCACTTCCCGCCATACTCAGGCGCCCGCTTTTCCAGAAAAGCCCCCATCGCCTCCCGGAAATCGGCGGTCTGCGCGAGGATCACCTGTTGCCTGTCCTCGATGGCCATGGCGTGTTCGAGGCTCGGTGCATCGATGTTAAGGTTGAGCGCCTGTTTCGATAGCCGCAGCCCCCATGGCGTCGTTGCCAGCATCTCGCCCGCCAGAGCCAGCCCGCGATCGAGCAGCGCATCTTCCTCGACAATCTCGCTGATCAATCCATAAGCCAGCGCGCGCGGTGCCTCGATGAAGCGCCCTGTCAGGATCAGTTCGGTGGCGAGCGCCGCCCCGACCAGACGCGGCAGGAAGTAACTCGACGCCATATCGCACCCGCCAAGACCGATCCTGATATACGCCGCATTCATCCGCAGCGATGGCGCGCCATAGCGGACATCGGCTGCCAGCATCAGCGAAAAGCCTCCGCCGCACGCCGCGCCATGGCCCAGTGCGATGATCGGTTGCGGGCAACTGCGCATCCGCCGGTATATGTCGCCAATCGCAGTCTGCGTCTGAAAACTGCGCAGCACCGGCGTTTCATCTGTCGCTCTCGCTTCAGCCTTGATGTCGAGCCCGGCACAAAAGCCGCGTCCCGCCCCCCGCAAAATCACCACGCGGATGTCGGTGCGGCGGTGGAGGACGTCGAAATAGCCGCCCAGTGCATCGACAAGTTCGGTATTAAGCGCGTTCAGCGCCTCAGGCCTGTTGAGCGTAACGATCTCGATCGCGCCGCGGGTTTCGGTGGTGATGCTATCGGTCATGTCTTTCAACCCCTAACCGTTCACCGCGAGCGAAGTCGAGAAGCTGTGTCGATCGAAGCCGAGACGTTGGTCCCCGAGGCTCCTCGGCTTCGCGCGAAGCTATCCCCCGACTTCGCTCGTCACGAGCAGTCCCGATTGCCTTGAGCAAGTGGCCGCTGTTCAATCCTCGGTTTCGCCACCTTCGGACCCGTCATTCTTCGGCCCGTGATAATCCTTCAGTGATTGCCCGCCTTCGAAACCCTTGGCACCTTTGTCACCCTTGCCGGTGTGCGGGTTGGGGTATGCGCCGCCGCCGCTCTCGCTGCCCTTGATCTCGTCATATTGCGTGCCATCGCCGCCGGCCGGGCGCGGTGTATCCTTGTCGGGCATCGCTTGGTTCTTGGGCATGGCGGGTCTCCTTGACTGTCCAGTCAAAACAACCCGCCGTGCCGTCAACGGTTCCCGATCAGGGACGAATCAGAAATTTCTCGCCGGTCCGCTTGGCATTATAGGCATGAATCGTATCGAGCTTGAGCGCGTCCTCGAGCGAGACTTCGTGGCTGTAATGGCTTTTGAAGGTCGTCGTCAGTTCATCGGCGACGCGCTTGCGCATCCGCCCGACGACTTCGCCGCCCGCCTTTGCCATGAACGGCGTGAGCAGCCAGCCGCCGAGGCTCCATGTCAGGCCGAAGCTGCGGTTGAGGATCGTCGGCCCCATATCGAGGCCGCCATAAATATAGACCTGCTTCATCTGATCCGACCCGTAGCGCGAATATTCGGTCATCCGCCGGACCGCCGCAGCCTCCATCGCACCCAGGATCTGACTCGACAGCTTGCCGCCACCGATCGGATCGAAACCGAGGAAAATGCCCGTCGCTTCGATTTTATCGGTCAGATCATTCACGAAATTCTCAGCTGATGAATCGAGCACATGTTCTGCCCCGATCCCTTTGAGCAGATCGACCTGCGCTTGATTGCGAACGATGTTGATCAGCGGAATTGCGTCGGCCTTGCAAATCCGCACCAGCATCTGCCCAAGGTTTGACGCGGCCGCGGCATGGATGATCCCGGCATAGCCTTCGGCCTTCATCGTTTCAGTGAAGCCCAGCGCCGTCAGCGGGTTGACAAAGCATGACGCGCCATCCCGGGCGTCGGTGCCATCTGGCAATTCCATGCACATTGCCGCGGGCAGCGTGCGATACTGCGCGTAAATCGATCCGCCGAGCACCGCGACGGTTTTTCCCATCAATGCCTGTGCCTGTGGCGACGCGCCTACCGCAACGACGAGGCCGCAGCCTTCATTGCCGATCGGCAGTGCTTCACCCACGCGGCTCGCCATCGCGCGCATTCCCGGCGGCGGCACATCGGCGGTGATCCCCGGCAGGCCATTGCGGTCGGTTGCGCGCGCGGTGCTCATATCGGCCGCGCCGACCATCAGCCCGAGATCGGACGGGTTGATCGGCGTGGCAAGAATCTTGACCGTCACTTCATGATCGCGCGGGCCAGCAACGGGCGCGTGGTCGAGATAGAGTTCGAGCGTGGCATCAGCGTTGACACGCGTCATCATCATCGTCTGAGTCTCGGGAAGGGTCGTCATCGGGTGTCTCCTTTTAGTGTCTTTAGCCC
>JANPIQ010000052.1:0-4531 GCA_031425075.1 Sphingomonadales bacterium | reverse complement strand
GAACTCTTCCCAGCGTGCTTGGGCAATCGCTTGGGTGAACACCGCGCCCATGCTCGCGCGGACGGCTTCGACCGAGAACGGATCGGTGCAATCATCGATCAGGATTAGCCCGCCTGCACCCACGGCGTCTCCTGTCCGCAGGATCGTGCCGAGATTGCCCGGGTCGCGGAGACGCTCGGCAACGATCCAGATGTCGGCCCTCGTCCGGTCGATCGCGGCGAGCGACGTTTCAAGCTCACGATAAACGCCCAGTACTGCGCCCGGATTGTCCTTGCCCGAGAGCTTTGAAAGAATTTCGGTGGTGGTGACAACCACCTCTCCGCCGCCCGCTTCGGTTGCTTGGGCGAGCTTGGCGACCAACACGTGTGTGGCGCTGTCAGGCGCAAACCACAGCATCGCGGGCACATGCCCGGCATCGAGCGCCTCTGTCAGAATCCGTAACCCCTCGGCCAGAAACTGTCCTTCGGCGCGCCGGTGCTTCTTGTCGCGCAGGCTGCGCACCTGTTTGACCAACGGGTTCGAAAAGCCGGTAATCTCTCGGAAAGTCATTCGGATTCGTTGAATTTTGCCTCGACAAGCGCGCACAGCGCCGAAACGGCGGTTTCGGCCCCATCGCCCTCGGCCGAAATGGTGATCTCATCGCCCATCGCCGCGCCAAGCATCATCAGCCCCATGATCGATGTGCCCACCACGACGTGCCCATCCTTGCGTACCGAAACCTGCGCGGGCAGCCCGCTGGCCATCGTCACGAACTTGGCGCTTGCGCGCGCATGAAGCCCGCGTTTGTTGACGATGAGAACTGTGCGGATGACTTCTGTCATACCGCCTGCCCGAAACCCACGGGGCAGACCCCGGTTTTCTTCACGCCGCCTGCTCCCCAAGAACTTCGGATGCGACAGAGATATATTTGCGTCCAGCCTCACGCGCTGCCGCCACGGCCGCGACGACATTCATTGTCCGTCGTGCCGATTCAAGCCGGATCAGCATTGGCAGGTTCATGCCCGCGATGACTTCGACCTTGCCGGTTTCCATCAGCGAAATGGCAAGGTTCGATGGTGTGCCACCAAACAGATCGGTCAACACAATCACACCGCGTCCAGCATCGACACTGGCGATAGCCAAGGCAATGTCCGCACGCCGCGCCTCAAGATCATCGTCAGGGCCGATGCAGATCGGCGCAACGCCGGTTTGCGGCCCGACCACATGTTCCATTGCCGTTACAAATTCGATGGCGAGATTGCCATGCGTTACCAATACGAGACCGATCATCAACGCCCTGCCTGCTCTGTTCCGGACATATCCGGTGTGTCTGTTCCCAAATCGCGCGCAGATGCCTCTGCAAACCCCAAATCACGATGCACGATCGATGGTGCATACCCCGAACCGCTCAATTGTTTTGCCATCCACTCAGCCGAATAAACTGATCGGTGGCGGCCGCCGGTACACCCAAAAGCGATTGTGATATAGGATTTTCCGTCAGCCATGTAACGGGGCAGAAGCGTTAACAGCAACGCTTCGATTTGCCCTATGCTCGCAGTCCAGGCCGGATCTCCTGAAATATAGCTTTGGACGTCGGGGTCTCGGCCGGTTTGCGGCCGCATCGGCTCGATCCAGTGCGGGTTACGGAGGTATCGCATGTCGAAAACAAGATCGGCGTTGCGGGGAAGGCCGCGGGCAAAGCCGAATGACATCACGGAAATCACCGCCTCGCTCAGCTGTGCAATCTCAAATCGCTGGCGAAGGTCGAGCCGCAGATCATTGGCATTGCTGGCTGTGGTGTCGATCACGTGATCGGCCCATCGCCTCAATGGACCTACAAGCTCGCGTTCGCGCGCGATGCCATCGGCTGTGGGGCGATCGGGTGCCAGCGGATGCCGCCTCCGCGTTTCGTTATACCGCCGCTCGAGCTCGCTGCCGGCGCAATCGAGGAACAACGTGTTGATGGTTTGGCCGTCACCGCCATTCCCATGGCCGGGCACAACGCTGTTCATCGTCTTAATTCGAGACACTAATGCCTGCGCGTCGAATCCACGGGTCCTGCTGTCGATCCCAATTGCGAGCGGCCGTTCCGCAGGAGCGCCTTCGGGTGGACGTGTATCGAGAAGCCGTTCGAGAAGTGAAAATGGAAGATTATCCACCGTTTCCCAGCCTATATCCTCGAATGTCTTGAGCGCAGTCGATTTGCCGGCGCCCGACATTCCCGTTACCAGAACGATGCGATCAGGCCTTGGCACCATTACGACGTCACCATACGAAGTGCATATTCGACTTTGATGGGTGTGCTCGATTCAAAGCTGGCAAGCGAAATCGCCGGGACGTCCACCCCCGCAATATGTCGGGTTTCTGTCCAGTCGGGAAGCCGTGTAAGCGGTTCGTCGAGCGAAACGATCAGCCTGACGGGCACATCTTGCGATACTTGCATTTGGACGATGCCGACCCCTGCCATTTCGATCTGGCCGATAATCGTTTCGGGTGCCGATGCGAAAAGCTGTTCGCCACGGCGGTCGATCTGGGTGGAATCATCGCACACCAGGATTGCGCCCCGGTCGATCAGGCGGATCGCAAGATCAGACTTTCCCGAGCCCGATCGCCCGGCGATGACAACACCGTGGCCAGCAATTGCGACACAGGTGGCGTGCAGCCGTTCGGACAAAACGCGCGTCATTGCGGATAATCGAGTGCAGGCAAGCGCACGATAAGGCGTGCGCCGGCAAGGCCGGATCCGCGTCCAGTGGCTGTGATAGCGCCGCCATGGCCTTCGATGATCGTGCGCGCGATCGACAACCCAAGTCCTGAATGCTGGCCAAATGTTTCACCTTCGGGCCGGTCGCTGTGAAACCGCTCAAAGACCGCGTCGCGGCTGTGTTCGGGGATGCCCGGGCCTTCGTCATCGATCATGATCTGCACATGGCCGTCGTCGCGTGTCGCTGCAATCTGCACAAGCCCTTTCGGCGGGGAGAAGGAAATCGCATTGCCAAGCAGATTCTCGATCACCCGTGTCAGTTGCGATGGATCGCCGTTAACCATCGCGATCGTATCAAGCGGGCGGGCAAAGGCAATCGCAACGTCAAGATCGCAGCTCCGGGCTTCATGATCGGCAATGATGACAGCAACGATTTTGCCAAGATCAACAGGCTCAAACCGCGCACGCGCCAATCGGGCGTCAAGCCGAGACAGTTCCGAAATATCGGTGATCAGCCGGTCGAGCCGGACGACGTCCTGTGCGATGACATCTTCGAGCTGGGCGCGAAGCTCTGGCCGTTTTACGGTGCGCAGCGACTGAACAGCCGAACTCAACGATGCCAGTGGGTTCTTGATTTCATGCGCGACATCCGCCGCAAAGGCTTCGGTCGCGTCGATCCGCTGCCGAAGCGCATGCGTCATGTCCGACAACGCGCGTGCCAGCAGCCCGATTTCATCGCGCCGTTGCGGCAATCGCGGCACGATGACTTCGCGGTCACGGCCATGGCGGACTCGAAGTGCGGCGATGGCCAGCGCGCGGAGCGGCTTTTCGATAGTGCGGGCAAGGAAGAGCGACAGGAACACCGTAATCAACGTGACAGCAGCGATGATCCACGCCAGTCGTTCGCGCTCTGCACGGACCAGCCGCCGGATGTCGCGCGCATTGGCTTCGGCCATGAGCGTGTACCCTGTCGGGATTGTTGCTTTGCGGGTCGCCCAAACAATGTGCGTCCGATCGACCGCAAGAGACCATCCAGACACATTGGCGGGCCATTGCGATGCCGGCGCAAAACCTGAAAACGGCTTTGGTTCGCCCCTGTCGGCAACAAATTCAATCGCATCGTCGAGCCACCGGGCGACATGCCGCTGCCAAGGCTCGTTTGCCGGATTGCGCAACGCAAACCGGCCGCCGGGTTCCCATCCATCGGCCACAATATTGTTGCGTGCATCTGCGAGCCGAAATCGTGTCCCGGTTTTACGCGATACCGACGCCAGAAATTCGGCATAGTCGCGCTCGGGCATTTGAGACAGGGCTTCAAGAACGATGCCCGCTTCGGCTTCGACCCGGTCGATCCGCTCATCGACAAGCCGTTTGCGATAGGAATCGAGGTAGAAAAAACTTCCGGCCAGCAGCAGCAACGCAATGATGTTCACTGCCAGAATACGTTGACGTAACGTCATTCGAGCCGAAAAGCCTGGTTTAGCTGCCGCCTTCGGAAAATCGGTATCCGGCACCGTAAAGCGTGTCGATTGCATCGAAATCGGGGTCCACCTGCCTGAATTTGCGTCTGAGCCGTTTGATATGGCTGTCGATCGTCCGGTCGTCGACATATACGTCATCCTGATAGGCAGCGTCCATCAGCTGGTTTCGGCTTTTGACCAGGTCAGGGCGCATTGCGAGCGTCTCGAGGATCATGAATTCGGTCACGGTCAATCCGACATCCAACCCCTTCCATCGAACGCGGTGCCGCTGTGCGTCCATTTCCAACCGCCCCCGCACGATTACAGGGGGTGTCGGCTCTGTTTCATCGGTACCTTGCGTATCATCATCGCGCGCGCGGCGGAGGAT
>JANPIQ010000051.1:0-2063 GCA_031425075.1 Sphingomonadales bacterium | reverse complement strand
GTATTCTTTGCAACGCATGATCCGACACAACTCAATCGGCAGGGCAACGACATCGGCACGCAATATCGATCGGCCATATTCTATGCCGGTGATGACAGCCGTGCCGCTGCTGAAGCGGCGATTGCTCGCGCCCAAAGCGATTGGCCGCAACCGATAGTGACCACGATCGAGCGCGAAACGATCTGGTATCCGGCAGAGGATTATCACCAGCGCTATTGGGAAGGTGAAGGCCAGCGCAACCCCTATTGCCTTGCGCTGATCCCGCCCAAGCTTGCCAAGCTGACGAAAAAGTTCGGTGGAAAAGTGGCGGCTTAGATTCTGAAGCAGGGTCTAAGCCGCCGCCCGTCGCAGCCTGTCGTTGATTGCGGCGCCAAGGCCGGTTTCGGGGATCGGCGCCACCGCGATCCGGGCGCGGTCTGACGCGTCAGCCTGATGGAGGCAGTCGAACAGCCGTGCGGCGGCCTCACTAAGGTTCTGGCTGGCGCTGAGGTCGGCATCGCCGCATATGCTCCCGAAACCGATCAGCCATTCCGTTTCTGCTGCCTCGATCGCGTTGAGGCGGAGTGGCTTTGCGGGGGCGTAATGGCTCGCAAGCTGGCCGGGGGCTTCGATTGCGCCGCCATGGTAAAGTGGCAGGCCGAGGTCGACCGGGCCGGGGCGGAGGAGGCGCAGCTGGCCGTCTGCTCCGACGGCAACGATCGTCGATTCAAGGCCTCGTGCGCACGGTCCGGCGTCGATGATCAGCGGGATGCGCCCGGCCAGCGATCGGGCAACATGCTCGGCGCGCGTCGGGCTGATCGATCCGCTGGCATTGGCTGAAGGCGCAGCAAGCGGTCTGCCCGTTGCTGCCAAAAGCGCCTGCATTGCTGGATGCGCAGGGACGCGGATCGCGATGGTCGAAAGGCCGGCGGTGACAAGGCTGGCAATGCCTGCGGGTCTTTGCTGTAGCACCAAAGTCAGCGGACCAGGCCAGTGTCGCGCTGCAAGTTCGCGTCCAACGTCATCGAACACTGCAATCTGCTCTGCCGCCGCCAGATCGGCGACGTGGACGATCAGCGGATTCAAGCTCGGCCGTCCTTTGGCTGCATAGATTGCTGCAACGGCCTTTCCATTTGTGGCGTCGGCAGCGAGCCCATAAACGGTCTCGGTCGGCATTGCGACGCAGCGGCTATCGGCGATCAACTGTGCTGCAACGGCGATTGCGTCGCCGGCCCAGGGCAGGGTGCGCGTTTCCATCATTCTTCTGCTAAAGCCATCGCCTGCCACCGACAAGGCAACCACCGTTTGTTTGCGCCCGACTAGAAACTGATCCTGAAACGCGCCCCGCGCTCGCCACTCACGTCGACCGTGCCGCCCAAACTTTGCGTCAGCGCCTGGATCAGGTTCATGCCGAGGCTGTCTTCGCCGACGGCTGCAATGTTGAAATCGGGCGCAAGGCCCACGCCCTCATCGCTCACGATCAGCAGCCGGGTTTCTCCGTCTGCGGTCAATTGCACATGCACCATGCCGCCCTCGGTGCCATAGGCATGTTTGGCGGCGTTGGTGACAAGCTCGGTAACGAGAAGGGCGTACGAGGCGGCGTGATCGGGTAAAGCTTCGATGGTCTCGACCGCACACCGGATGTCGATCTGTTCGATCTGCTTGGCGAGCGTGGCGCACAAATCGGTGGTCAACGCGCCGAGATCGATCGTATCACTCCCCGCCTCACGCCACAGCCGGTCGTGCGTTCGCGCCACGGCAATCACGCGATCGGATGCGTCTCCCAGCGCGTCGGCCTCTCTAACCGTCTTGCTTGATCGCGCCTTCATCGTCAGCATGCTCGACAGGATCGCAAGGCTGTTCTTGACGCGGTGGCTGGCTTCTTGAACCAGCAGTTTCTGATAAGCGAGCGTTTGCGACAGTTTGTCCTCGGCCACCTGCCGGTCGAGCGCGACGCCGATGAAATTGGCAAGGCCTTGCAAAAATGCCAGATCGGCGGCCTCGAACTCGCCTGCCGACGAACTATCGACTTCAAGCACGCCCCAGCGCCCGCCACCATAGGTGATCAGCACGTTGATCGCGCG
>JANPIQ010000050.1:0-4053 GCA_031425075.1 Sphingomonadales bacterium | reverse complement strand
TCAGCACCGAAAGGCACGCCGCGCCGCCTGTGGCATAGTCCCGGGCATGCGCGGCGGGATGGAAATCGGCGCGGATCAGGCCTTTGGAGGGGGACGCCTTCTTGATTTCGGCGATCAGCGCCAAACCGGTCTCTGCTTCGGCACGCACCGCCGCTTCAAACCCGCGGACGGGGGAGGGCGCAGGCCAATGGTGCAGCCCTTGCGGCCTGCGCACGGCAACCTCTTCGCGCTTGGTTGCACAGATTTGGGAGAGTTTGTCGATCATGGCCAGCACCGTGCGCTAACGCGGCGCACGGCCGAAGTCCACGCACCGATATGAAAACGACACCGGTTCGAAAGATTCGGGGAACATCGCGTTTGCGTTCCTGTTGAATGATCAATCGAACAGGAGACACATGATGTTCATGCACAACAAACGCCTGCAATATACTGTCCGTGTTGGCGAACCCAATCCCCGGCTCGCGACCATGATGCTCGAACAATTCGGCGGGGCCGATGGCGAACTCGCCGCGGCAATGCGCTATTTCACGCAAGGGTTGGGCGAAGACGATCCGGGCCGCAAGGATCTGCTGCTCGATATCGCGACCGAAGAACTCAGCCATCTGGAAGTGATCGGGTCGATTGTCGCGATGCTCAACAAGGGCGTCAAATCGCAACTGTCCGAAGGCCAGGCCGAAGAAGCCGAACTCTATGCGATGGTCGGCCAGACCGGCACCAGTGCGAAGGAAGCTTTGCTATTCGGTGGCGGGCCTGCACTGATCGATTCAGCGGGCGTGCCATGGACGGCTGCCTATATCGATTCGCGGTCCGAACCGACTGCCGATCTTCGCTCGAACATCGCCGCTGAATCGCGCGCAAAGGTTGTTTACGAACGGCTGATCAACATCACGACCGATCCGGGCATCAAGGATGAGCTGACCTTCCTGATGACACGCGAAGTGGCGCACCAGAAATCGTTCGAAAAGGCGCTTTATGCAATCGAGGACAATTTCCCGTCTGGCAAGCTGCCGGGTGCGGAAGCCTATGCCAGCCTTTACGTCAAAGCCTCGCAGGGGCAGGGTGATATGGAAGGGCCTTGGAACAGCGGCCCGATGTGGGACCGCGACGATGGACCGACGCCTGCACTCGACGGCGGGCCGGGCACAGCGACGGTCGGGCTTTCGGATGAAGACGCCAAACTGGCAGCGGTGATGCAGACGCGGACGATGTCCGATCCTAAGGTCGATGCGGTAACCGGCGTCGATCTTGGTGCCGGGCCCGGGGCGGGGCGCACAACGCAGCTGGCGGAATGACGATGCGATCGGCCTGCGCGCACAGCTTTCGTGTCGATCTTTTGTCTCCTAAGACCGCAAGCTATGCCGTGATGCACCTGATCGTGGCGATCGCGGTTGCGTTTGCGCTGACGCAGGATTGGCGCAAGGCATTGGCCATCGGGCTGATCGAGCCGTTCGTGCAAACCTTTGCCTTCACGCTTCACGACCGATATTGGCGCGGTCGTGAAGCGGCGGTGCAATCGCCTTCCGGGGCAGAGACATGCGCGTCCATCACCTGAATTGCGGCACCTGCTGCCCGCTCGGTGGCCGGTTGTTCGATGGCACGAGCAGCGGGCTGGTCCGGGGGCATATCGTTGGCCATTGCCTGCTGATCGAAAGCAATGTGGGGCTGGTGCTCGTCGATACCGGTTTCGGGCGTCAGGATGTGCGCCACCCGCGCCGCATCTCCGCGCTGTTCCGGACGCTCAACGGCATCCAGTTCCGGCCGGAGGAAACCGCGTTTGCGCAGGTCAGGGCCTTGGGGTTCGATCCGCGCGAGGTGCGCCATATCGTGGTCACGCATCTCGATTTCGATCATGCCGGCGGGCTTGAGGACTTTCCCAACGCCACCGTTCACGTCACCGCGCGTGAACGCGAAGTCGCCGAGGCGGGCGCGGGCGGGCTGCTGGTCGGCACGCGCCGCTATCGCCCCAGCCAGTGGGATGAGGTCCGGCAGTGGCAGCTCTATCCGATGGGGAATGGCGAAAGCTGGTATGGCTTCGACGCGGTGCGCGGGATAGCGGGGCTGCCGCCCGAAATTCTGCTCGTGCCGCTTGCAGGCCACACCTGGGGGCATAGCGCGGTGGCGGTCGACACTGGCAAGGGCTGGCTGCTTCACGCAGGCGATGCCTATTTCTTCCGCGGTGAAGTGTCGCACCGCATCCGGCAGTGTCCGCCGGGGATGCGTGCCTATCAGACGCTGATGGAGGTCGATCGTACCGCGCGGCTGACCAATCAGGCGCGGTTGCGCGAGCTTGTCGTCGAAGCCGAAGGCCATGTCCGCATATTCTGTGCGCATGATCCGGTCGAGTTCGAACGCATGCAGGCTGCGGTGCCACGCGTCCCGTCGCGGCGACCACAATTGCAAAGCGTCAGTAGCTGATCCAGCACTTGAGCAGCGCTTTGGCCAGTCCCTTGTCGATCGCCTCGGCGGCGTCTTCGACCCCATCACGCCAGTCGGTCGCGTGGCCCGCCACGATCAGCGCGGCGGCGGCATTGAACAGCACGGCATCGCGGTAGGCCCCAGCTTCGCCATCGAGCAGGCGGCGGAGCGCGGCGGCATTATACGCCGGATCGCCGCCGCGCAGCGCTTCAGATGGGTGTACGCGAAGGCCAGCATCGGCGGGAGTAACCCGTTGCGCTGGCTTGCCCAGTCGAATGACCGTGCTCGGCCCCGAAACCGACAGTTCGTCGAGCGGCTCATCGCCTGCCACCAGCATCGCATCGTCATAGCCGAGCATCGCCAGCGCATCGGAATAGACGGGCATGAAATCGGGCCGCGCAACGCCGATCAGCTGGCGGGTGACGCGCGCGGGGTTGGCCGCAGGGCCCGTCAGGTTGAAGATCGTCCGGCGTCCGATGGCCTTGCGGATCGAGGCGAGCCTGGCGAGTGCGGGATGGTGTTTTTGCGCGAACAGGAAACAGATGCCGAGATCACCGAGCGTTGCTTCGGCGGTCTCACTTGCCCGGTCGAGATCGAGGCCGAGCGCTTCGAGCGTGTCGGCCGCACCTGCCTTCGATGAAGCGGCGCGGTTGCCATGCTTGGCAACGGGCACCTCGCATGCGGCAACGACGATCGCGACTGCTGTCGAGACGTTGAGGCTGTGGCTGCCATCGCCGCCTGTCCCGCAGACATCGATGGCTCCGGGCGGCGCCTGCACTGCGATCATCCGCGCGCGCATCGCGGTGACAGCGCCTGCGATTTCGGTCGCGGTTTCATCGCGTTCGGCCATCGCGGTCAGGATCGCCTGAGCCTCGTCATCGGCCATCGCGCCGTCGAGCATCTCCCCGAACAACGCCTCTGCATCGGCGCGTGAAAGCGGCGTCATGCGCGCTCTGTCACCTTCATCCCGGCCAGCGTCATGAAGTTGGCGAGCATGGCATGGCCATGCTCGGTCGCGATGCTTTCGGGGTGGAACTGGACCCCGTGGATCGGGAGGGTGGCGTGGCGAAACCCCATGACGTGGCCGTCATCTGAGGTGGCGTTGACGATCAGCGTTTCGGGAATGTCGGTGACGATCAGCGAATGATATCGCGTCGCGGTGAAGGGCGAGGGGAGGCCTGCGAACAGCCCGCTGCCATCATGGCTGACAGGAGACGTCTTCCCGTGCATCAGCCCGCCGCGCACGACCTGCCCGCCGAAATGCTGCCCGATTGCCTGATGGCCGAGGCATACCCCGAGCAGTGGGCGGCGCGCATCGGCACAGGCCGCCACCAGATCGAGGCTGATGCCGGCTTCGTTCGGGGTGCATGGCCCCGGCGATATCAGGAATGCCTCGGCCCCGCTCGACAGCGCCTGGCCGACCGAAATCGCATCGTTGCGAACGACCTCGACATCGGTCCCCAGCTCCATCAGATAATGAACGAGGTTCCAGGTGAAGCTGTCATAATTGTCGATAACAAGGATCATCGCCACCGCACTTAGTCACGAACCCCCGCGCCGCCAAGGGTGCTTGTCTTGCAGGCCGGTGTGGTGATGCCGGCAGTTTTGCTTCGGGGCGGGGGCCCTTGGCGGCTTGGC